>NZ_JBXAXX010000005.1:0-98942 GCF_056781995.1 Dellaglioa sp. CoH-57-MRSF-18 | reverse complement strand
CGAACACAGAAGTTAAGCTTCTTAGCGCCAAGAGTAGTTGGGGGTCGCCCCCTGCGAGGGTAGGACGTTGCCATGCTAATAATAAATAAAAAAAGGACATTAACATAATTGTTAATGTCCTTTTTTTATGCGATTGTAAAATAAAAAGCCGCTTACCGGATTTGAACCGGTGACCCCCACCTTACCATGGTGATACTCTACCTACTGAGCTAAAGCGGCATTACTATAAAAGTCTATAGTAATATTAAAAATAAATCAACCTAAATTTAAACAATCAAAACACTAGAATTATTTATGGAATTCGTAAGCAACGGAGATAGTGACTCAATGGAAAAGATAGTTAAGGTATGCATTGCTCGTGAACAAAGAGTATAAAGGGTACCAAGATCATTTTTTGAAATATAATTTTTTTTTGAAATATCAAAAGCAATAACAGAATCAAATTCCAAGCCTTTAGCTAAATAAATAGGTAATATTATTGTTTCTTCTGGAATTTTTCTGTCGCCATCTGTAACCATTGTTAATTTTACTAATGATCTGAGTTCACTATATAGTAATTTACATTCAGCCAAATTTTTAGTGATGATAGTTACTGGTTGGTTATTAGTATCACCATTTTTAATTAGGGCTATTAAAGATGCTAGTGCAGAAGCCCGGGTTTTACTAAAGTATATTTTAGGTAATTCGCCATGACGTGTGAATGATTCAATGCTATTTCCGTCTGGTAGCAATGATTTTGCAAAATTAGTAATTTCAAATGTTGATCGGTAACTTTTATTTAAAATAATTAAATTAGTTTTTTTAACTTGTAAAATATGATTTAAATTTTCTAAAAATTTAGCTGGTAAGATTAAATCATAGAATAAAGCTTGCTCACTATCTCCTAAAAGTGTTAATTTAGCGTTAGGAAAACAATTTTTTAAATATAAGAGTTGCAGCGGAGAGTAATCTTGAATTTCATCAATAAAAAGATGTTCGATATTTCTATTTTGACCATCACCCGTTAGTAAGTCTCGTAGCAATAGTAGTGGTGTGGCATCTAATAACGTGATTTTATGAAGCTCTAAGTTTGATTGGAATGATTTTTTTTCTTCTATTGAAATTGTAATTTCAAGGAATTTAGCATATTGCTCATAAATATCAATAAAATAATTATTGTAAATCGCATCATATACAATATTAAAGCGATCTTTTAATATAATGGTACCAATATATGATATTTCTTTATCAATACTATCAAATTCATCGCGTTCATAATCACTTAAATATGTTTCATATTGAGAATCAGATAACGAATCAATTTCTTCACGCATCCAATCAGATTCTGCCATTTCGGCAATTCTAGTTTTTAATCGTTTTGTTAGTGTATTTTTTGTTGCGGTAAATTTATCTGATGACAACATATTATGTGGTAGATGTGTAAATATATTAGCGATTTCTTCTTTTTTAAAGAACGGGATACCTTCATAAATGATATCTGTGAAGGCTAATTCAGATGAATCTACTGCATTTAAGTAATTTTCAATTGTTTTTTTTAAAAGTGCATTACCTCTTAAATCAGATGAAGCATGTTTATTGTTTGACTCATAATTTTCAAATAAGGTTTCAACCTTTAATCCTTGAAAACGATTAGAGAAGAATTCGGCTAACGTGACTTGTCTCATGTTCTTTTCGCCCAGGCTAGGTAGTACATCGGAAATATAGTGACTGAAAAGTAGATTTGGAGAAAATAATATAATTTGATCCGCATTTAGTGATGTTCTTGAGTGATAGAGTAGAAATGCAATACGTTGTAGAATAGCGGATGTTTTCCCACTTCCGGCAACCCCCTGGACAACTAATAAGTCACTTGTTGTATCTCGAATAATTGTGTTTTGTTCTTGTTGAATTGTAGAAACAATATTTTTCATCTGTGTGTCACTTTGTTCGCCTAAAACTTGTTGCAATAATTCATCGCCAATTGTTTCATTGGTATCAAACATCGATAGGATTTTACCTTCTTTAATTTGAAATTGACGTTTTTTGGATAATTCTGTCATTTGAGTTCCTTGTGGTGTCTTATAAGAAATATGACCCAATGCGCCGTTATAATAAATACTTGAAATAGGTGCACGCCAGTCATGTATTAGAAAATTTTGATGATCATCTACTAGAGAGGCTAGACCAATATAGAGTTGTTCCTGTTCTGGATCGCCATCGTCTTGGATGTCGATACGTCCAAAATAAGGTGAATCGCCTAATTGTTTTAAAGTATGAACCTGTTTTTCTAATATTTCTTCAGTTTGGATAGTCGTGGCGACCAATTGTTTCTGTTGTTGCACTTCGGCATTCGTTTCAATTCTATCATCAACTTCAAAAGTATTGATTTTGGCATTATCTACATAGTTTTTTTCAACTGATGAGGTTTCTTTATGTGCTTTTTCACATAGTTCGGCTGTTTTAATAGATTGGTGATTAATTTCAGTAATAATTGAATCAACTCTATTTTGTTCGATTTCTTCTTCTGACATCTTAATGCCCCCTTTGTACTATTGACCTAGTTTAAAGGTTTTTGAAATATTCGTCTAGTATTTAATATTATTTGATTTTTTCTGTTGAACACGCTACACTTACACTAATAGATAATTCATTGATTATTGCGAAGTAGGAACGCCAACTAGAACAGGGACATACTGATTTTGCTGGAAGGTATGGTGGCGGACTGAATTGGATATATGAGAATTTTGGGTAACCTCCTTATCGGTAAGTGGCAGAATTTTATTCTGCAATTTAGGTGGTACCACGAGACAGTCGTCCTATTGTTATTTACTAACAATAGGACTTTTTTTATAGATAGAAAGGGAGCGTAAATATGACAAAAAAAGTAGTCTTATCAGGGGATCGACCTACGGGGAAACTACATATCGGGCACTACATCGGTTCATTAAAGAATCGTGTTGAAATGCAAAATTCTGGTGATTATGAGATATTCATCATGATTGCTGATCAACAAGCTTTGACAGATAACGCACGTGATCCGGAAAAAATTAAAAATAGTTTAATTCAAGTAGCGTTAGATTATCTAGCGGTTGGTATTGATCCAAACAAATCAACTATTTTTGTTCAATCTCAAATTCCTGCATTAACGGAACTAACAAGTTATTACTTGAATTTGGTAACTGTTTCTCGCTTGGAACGTAATCCTACAGTTAAAGCTGAAATTCAACAAAAGAATTTTGAACGCAGTATTCCTGCCGGATTTTTTGTTTATCCGGTTAGCCAGGCTGCAGATATTACAGCATTTAAAGCAACAGTTGTACCTGTTGGCGATGATCAAGAACCAATGATTGAACAAACACGCGAAATCGTTAGAAGTTTTAATACAATTTATCAACAAGATATTCTTGTTGAACCAGAAGGTGTCTTCCCTCCAAAAGGGCAAGGACGTTTACCTGGATTAGATGGTAATGCAAAAATGAGTAAGTCACTAGGAAACGGGATTTTCCTTGCCGATGATGCGGAGACATTGAAGAAGAAAGTAATGTCAATGTATACAGATCCAGATCATATTCATGTTGAAGATCCAGGTAAAGTTGAGGGTAACATGGTATTTACTTATCTTGATATCTTTGATAAAGATACTGAAAAAGTTGCCGAACTTAAGGCCCAGTATCAAGCAGGTGGCTTAGGCGATGTTAAAATTAAACGTTATTTAAATGAAGTACTTGAAGCTGAGTTAGCTCCAATTCGTGAACGACGAGCTGAATTAGCTAAAGATCCTGAAGCCATTTATGCAATGTTAAAAGCGGGTAGTGATAAAGCTAATGCTGTTGCAAACCAAACATTGAACGAAGTTAGAGATGCGATTGGAATTAATTATTTTAACTAGTTCGGTTGTGAAACGTTTCTTTGATTTAGTATGAGGTGAGTAATAATGGAAAAGTTTGTTTTATTGGATTTGGGTTCAAATTCGGTTCGATTATCAATTAACGAACAACTTGATAATGGACAATTTAAAGAAATTAAGCGTTTAAAATCGGAAACACGATTATCTGAAGGGATGGGGAAATCCCGAGTGTTACAGGAACATGCGATGGCTAGGACAATTGAAGCCTTAGTTAGTTTTAAAAAACAATATGATATTTATGGACCGGTTGCTGTACATGGAATTGCCACTGCAGCTGTACGAATGGCTCGAAATCAAAAAGAATTTTTACGTCGAATTAAAGAGGCAGTTGGTGCTGATATTGAAGTTTTAAGTGGGGATGATGAAGCTTATTACGATTATATGGGTGTAATGGAAGCCTTACCAATTCATGATTGCTTGATTTTGGATACAGGTGGCGCAAGCAGTGAATTAATCCATGTGGTTAATCGAAAAGTGGTACATCTTGTGAGTTTGCCATTTGGTGCAGTGACTTTATCCGAAAAATATTTAAAAAATGAACAGATTACGAGTAAAGAATTATTTCAGTTAATGGAGTACTTGGTGACCGCTTTTCAAAAGTTGGAGTGGTTGAAGGAAGCAATGGAGTTGCCCCTCGTACTACTTGGCGGCTCAAATCGAATTATTGGACGTTTAAACCGCAAAAAACAGAAGCTAATTAATACGGAGGCAATTAATGGCTATCAATTGTCACGTAAGGCAGTTTCATTAACTTTTGAGGACTTGGTAGGCTTGACGACTAAAAAGCGTGCACAAGTCAGTGGTATAGCTTCTAACCGTGCGGATATTATTGTAGGTGGAATTGCACCAGTTGTTGTTCTGGGACAATATTTAAATTCTGTTGGTGTCATTTTTTCTGAAAGTGGTGTCCGAGAAGGTTATTTAACAACTAAATTAGGTAAATAAAAAGACATCAAAAATTGATGTCTTTTTATTTTGGTAAAATATCTTCGAATGTCATTGCTGATAAAAATTTTTGAATGCGTTCTGTAGGGTGATTGAAAAATTCGTCTGGTGAACCATTAAATAAGATATTGCCATCTTCTAGAAAAATGATATTATTGGCAACAGCTTTTGCAAAGGCCATATTATGAGTAACGATAACCATTGATTTTTTTTCTATATCCAACTTAAGTAGAACTCTTAAAACCTCTGCTTCTAATTCAGGATCTAGTGCAGAAGTTGGTTCATCAAATAATAAATATTTAGGATTCATTGCCATTGCTCTAGCAATAGCTACACGTTGTTGTTGACCACCAGATAACTGGCTTGGATAGTAATTAGCACGATCTGAAAGACCGACTAATTCTAAAAGTTCTTCAGCGCGTTGTGCAACAATTAATTTTTGTTCCTTTA
Organism: Dellaglioa sp. CoH-57-MRSF-18; assembly: GCF_056781995.1. The sequence goes on along the minus strand of NZ_JBXAXX010000005.1, from coordinate 93,661 downwards.
AAACGTGAAGGGGTCCTTCCATAACATTTTTCAAAACAGTTAAATGAGGAAATAAGTTATAGTCTTGGAAAACCATACCTGTTTCACGACGAACTTCCAAAATTGTTTTTTCACTGATTGGTTGGGTAAAGTCGATCTTTTTATCATCTAATGAGTAGAGACCTTCTTCGGGTTGTTCTAATAAATTAAATGAGCGTAATAAGGTTGATTTACCGGAACCAGAAGGACCAACGATGACGGTTGTTTCGTTTTCTGGTAATTCAAATGACAACGATTTTAAGACTTTATGTTGGTCGAAGTATTTATTAACATTTTCAAATTTAATCAAAGTTAAGACCTCCTAGTTATTTTTAATGTAACGCGATGTTCTTTTTTCTAGATAATATTGACCAACGTTTAAAATTGAGCAAAAGACTAGATAAACGACCGCTACTTCACAGTATAAGGTCATAGGTTCATAAGTTCTTGCCGCAATTTGTTGACCAACGGAAAACATTTCGACAATCGTGATTGAGAAGGCTAATGACGTATCCTTTATTAAACCAATGAAACTATTTGATAAAGGTGGAAGTGAGACCCGTGCTGCTTGTGGTAAAATAACGCGAAATAACACGGTTGTGTGTGTCATACCAATGGCGTAACCAGCTTCCCACTGACCTTTTGAAATTGATAGAATAGCTGCACGAATTGTTTCCGATGCATAAGCACCAACGTTTAATGAAAAAACAATAACAGCGGCACTGAATGCGCCGAATTCAACTGTATAAGGTGCTGGTAATCTAGGTAGTCCATAAAATAGGATAAATAATTGCACAATCAAAGGCGTTCCTCTGAAAATCCAAACATAGAATGAAAAGAATGCTTTACCAATCCCTTTTAAAATTTGGGTGAAGGTACTGCCTTTTTTTATATCTGATATTCGAACTAGTGCGGTGATAATTGCGATGATGATCCCGATAACGAATGAAATTATCGTCAAAGGGATAGTGTAGCGAATTCCAGCTTCTAAAATGGTTGGGAGTGAATCAATAACAAGTTTCATAAACGCGGAACCTCTCTTAATCTATTATTAATAAAAAAAGACTGATGACAAAATGGATTTTGCACCAGTCCTTTTGGAATTATTTATTTGTGATGTCGCTACCAAAATATTTTTTTGATAGTTTTGATAATGAGCCATCAGCACGTAATTCTTTAAGTGCTTTGTTTAATTCTTTTTGTAATTTTGGGTTGTCCTGTTGGATTAAGCCAGCAACTTTTAATGCTGGAATTTCAGAACCTGTTGAAATTGTTTTAATGTTCGTATCAGGTTTTTCTTTTAAGTATGAATAGACAGCATCGTTACTGTTAATGGTACCATCAGCCCGACCATCTAGGATTAAACTGATTGTATTTGCAAAATCATCTGTTGAGACAACATCAGCACCAAGGCGTTCAGCATCGGCTCCATTTTCACTTGTAACCGTTTGTGCCATCTTTTTACCCTTAATATCTTTAATCGTTTTAATAGAAGAGTTATTATTTTTGACGACTAAAATTGATTTTGAATAAATATAAGGTGATGTAAAGTTGTATTTATCTTGACGTTCTTTTGTAACACCAACGTTGTTTAAAACAACGTCGTATTTGTTAGCATCTAATCCTGCAACTAATGAATCCCATTTTGATTCGATAAATTTAGGCGTTAAATCCATTTTTTTAGCTAATTGTTTACCAAGATCAACTTCGAAACCAGTTAATTTATTGTTACTATCGTGGTAACTATAAGGGCGGTAAGTACCTTCTAATCCGATTGTTAATGTACCCTTTGTTTGTGTTACATCGGATGCTGTATCTTTCGATTTACCGCAGGCGGTTAAAGCAAGAGCAATCAATAACACACTGGCAAGACTTAATATTTTTTTCATTTTAGTACGCCCCTTTTTTTAAAAGTAATATATTATCTATCTATAATAGCGTAAAATAAGCTAAGAAACCAATTATTTCTCTTACTAAAAGTAAAAACAACAAAAAGGACTAAGGTAATGACAAAATTTATAAAATTTTATCAAAAAAAATGGCATGATAGATTAATAACCTTATTAAATGACAATCTTATTTCAGATGATGAAAAATTAGAAATAGAAACGCATGCTCTTAATCATGAATTAGGGGATCAGATGACTGAAAATTATATAGCAGATTTTACCTTGCCAGAAGGTATTGCGTTTAATTATTTAGTTGATGGAAAAAAGATGACGGTCCCAATGGTAACTGAAGAACCTTCTGTAATTGCGGCAAATAATAATGGGGCAAAAATAATTGCATCTGCGGGTGGATTTACAACAAAAATTAAATCACGCTTAATGATAGGTCAAGTTATTTTAGAAAATATTGATGATGCGGATAACGTTATCAACCAAATTAATGAACAACAATTGAATTTAATTAAAATAGCGAATGCTGCTCGTCCTTCACTTGTAAAACGAGGCGGTGGCGCACGTTGGGTCAGAGTTCGAAAACTAGCAGCTGATCTAATTTCGGTAGATTTAGCAGTAGATGTTCAAGAAGCAATGGGCGCTAATAGTGTAAATACAATGATGGAGGCAGTTGGTGAAACGCTGCAAACACAGTTTAAACAAGACGTCCTTATGAGTATTCTATCCAACTACGCAACAGATTCATTAGTTGAATCAAGCTGCTCAATTCCTTTTACGTTGTTAGATTCTGCAGAAATTAGTGGTGAACACATAGCTAAGAAAATTGTCTCAGCAAGTCGAGTGGCTCAACTTGACCCATATCGTGCCGTCACACATAATAAAGGTATTATGAATGGGATTGATGCGGTTCTCATTGCTTCGGGAAACGATTGGCGTGCCGTTGAAGCAGGTGCTCATGCTTATGCTAGCCAAGATGGCCAGTATCGTGGCTTGACGAAATGGTCGATAGTCAGTGATAATTTAGTTGGCATAATTAAATTACCAATGCCCATAGGAGTTGTTGGGGGTTCGATTGATATTGTCCCAATGGTTCAAATTAATAAAAAAATGATGGGTATTCGATCAGCAAAAGAGCTTGCTAGTTTGGTTGCAAGTGTTGGGTTAGCTCAAAATTTAGCGGCACTTAAAGCACTTGTTTCTGAGGGTATTCAAAAGGGACATATGGGTCTTCAACTAAAATCACTGGCAGTTAAAGTTGGCGCTGTAGACGAAGAAGTGGCACAATTAACTGAGTTATTAAAAAATGAGAATCGACCAGATACAGAGGTTGCAACAAAAAAACTAAATGAATTAAGAAAAAAAGGGGATAATTAAATGGTTGAGATTACATTACACCAAAATACACAAAATTTAATTACTACAATTAAAGAACAATTTGATGGAGAAATTAAAATTCAATATGGTGGCGAAAAAGTTGGGTTTATTAAGCATCAACAAGTAGAATCTCGGTTAGAAGATGGAAATTTCATTATTAATGTGACTGATATTACAGCACCTGATTACTTGATTTCGCATGAACTATTCCATTTTTTCTTGCAACTTAATCAGGCACCTGAATTAATGTTAAAAATGACAACGGATGATTTTAATATCGACGATAAAATCAATGCGACGGCTGTTCAACTTTATGATACGGTTTTACATGGGACTATTTTTAGATTACAAGAAGAAAATGGGTTTATTGATGATAATATTAGAGAATTATTCTATCAAGGAATCTTGGCAACAGTGACTGCTGAACCTAAAGAAGGTAGCGGCCCAGATGAATGGGGAATGTACCGATTAATCACACTTTTAGATGCTTTGGTGTTCTTTCAAAATGAAGATATGGAACAAATTACTGAAAAATTCTTAGAATTTTACCCTATCGCAACAGATGCTGCACTTAAATTATTGGAAATCTTAACATCTAATGACTTACGTGCACCTTTTGAAGCTCGCCGAGCAACGGTTGCCTTATTTAAAGCCTTCGATGCACAACTTGAAGCGTGGAAATTACCAAAAATGTACTTAAATACGTTTGCAACGTTAACACCAGTTTTCAGTGAACGTCAATTAAAATTAGAAGTACGTCAATTGTTTGATATTATGCATTCTGAATTTAAAAGTAATGTTAATTTTGCGTCAGCTTATGTTGGTATTCAAAAGAATGATCAACAAAATGCATTTGTTATTACAGTACCTAGAAATGCGGATTCAAAAGAGGTTATTTTACGTACGTACGATATGACAGTGTTAGAATTAATGCAAACAATTAAGATGCGCTTTATAGTTAGAACTGCTGAATAATGATTGATTTAGCAAAATATAATCTAGCTGTTATCACAGCTGGAAACAACATTTTATTATTAAATCGTTTGAAAAAACCATATGTTGGTCTTTGGAATGGAATTGGTGGTAAACGTGAACCACAAGAATCTGAACTTGCAGGGATGCTTCGTGAATTATATGAGGAAACAGGAATCAAAATTACCGATTCTCAATGTAGACCAACGGGTTATCTTGAATGGTCAGTGGACGACGAATATCAAGCTACAATAGCGTTATTTCATATCTCTTTACAACAACCATTTGGAAAACAATATCCACAAAGAACACGAGAAGGTATTTTAGCAGACTTTCCAGTTGAATGGGCTTTGAATAAGCAAAACGTCGGACTAACACCTGATTTAGTTCCTGTGTTACCCTATATTTTAAAGGATGAATTTCATCGATATTTGACAAATTTTAATGGTTCACAATTAGTTGATTTTAAAATTAAATTATAGTGAAGGACTGTTGTAAAATGATTGAACACAGTGAAATTTTTACTCGATTAAATAATCTAAAGACTAGATTACAATGGCTAACTTATTTTCAGCGGTTTTTTGACTTCATTCTGTTTTACTTTGGTTTTTCTAGTTTTTTTGGTGGAAATCCAATAACGTTATTTGGAACAGTTTTCACAAAAGGTGAAGGGTTACTACTAACGTTGATGGTTGCGGCGATAACGTTTAGTATCACGGCACTGAAACAAGATCCAAGACGGGTTGGGCGGATTTTAATTACCATTTTAGATGGACAGCTATCTGAAAAAGAAATTATGATTATTCGTCAATTTCAAAAATATGCACGCTAATTTTAAAAGAGATAGTCTATGTTAAACTCACGGACTGTCTCTTTTTATTGCTTAAAATCGGCTGAAAACTATGATATACTGTTAAGGAGTTTATACAGAACGAATGTTAAAAAACACATGAAATACGATACGGAAAGGGTCTTAAAAAATGACAGAAAAACCCACATTTTATTTAACAACACCAATTTATTATCCATCTGGTAAATTACATATTGGAAATTCATACACAACAATTGCGTGTGACGTCTTAGCACGTTACAAACGCCAAAAAGGATATGATGTTTTCTTCTTAACGGGAACAGATGAACATGGTTTGAAAATCGAACAAAAAGCTGAAGAATTAGGGACAACACCACAAGCTTATGTCGACGGTATGGCTAGTGATATTAAAGAATTATGGAAAACCCTTGAAATTACAAATGATAAATTTATTCGAACAACAGATGATCAACATGAAAAAGCTGTGCAATATATCTTCGATAAATTACTTAAACAAGGCGATATTTATTTAGGAGAATACGAAGGCTGGTACTCTGTTTCTGATGAAGAATTCTTTACAGAATCACAGTTGGCTGAAGTTTTCCGTGATGATGACGGTAAAATGGTTGGTGGTAAAGCGCCAAGTGGTCACGAAGTTTCATTAGTTAAAGAAGAATCATATTTCTTTAAAATGAGTAAATATGCAGATCGTTTACTAAAATATTATGAAGATCATCCTGATTTTATTCAACCAGAATCACGTAAAAATGAAATGATAAATAATTTCATTAAACCTGGTTTGGAAGATCTTGCTGTATCTAGAACGACATTTAACTGGGGCGTAAAAGTTAAAAGTAACCCTAAACATGTTGTTTATGTTTGGATTGACGCTTTAGCAAATTATATTACAGCCTTGGGTTATGGTTCAGATGATACTGAACTATTTGATAAATATTGGCCTGCAGATGTTCAAATGGTTGGTAAAGAAATCGTGCGTTTCCATACGATTTACTGGCCAATTATTTTGATGGCGCTCGATTTACCTTTACCAAAACAAATTTTTGGTCATGGTTGGTTGTTAATGAAAGACGGTAAAATGTCTAAATCAAAAGGTAACGTTATCTATCCAGAAATGTTAGTAGAACGCTATGGATTGGATGCACTCCGTTACTACTTAATGCGCGCTGTACCATTTGGTAATGATGGTGTCTTCACACCAGAAGACTTTGTTTCACGTGTTAATTTTGATTTAGCTAATGATTTAGGGAACTTATTAAATAGAACTGTTGCGATGATTAACAAATACGATGGTGGTAAAATTCCAGCATTAAAGGGTAACGTAACTGAATTTGATGGAGACTTAGGTCAAACAGCTGAAGATACAATTACGGAATATACTGAATTAATGGATAAAATGGAATTCTCAGATGGATTAAATGCTATCTGGAAATTAGTTGCTAGAACAAATAAATATATTGATGAAACACAACCATGGGTTTTAGCTAAAGATGAAGCACGTAAAGCTGAACTTGATAGTGTTATGGTACATTTAGCAGCTAGTTTACGTGTGATTGCTGTCTTAATCCAACCTATTATGACGCATGCACCTAAAGAAATTTTTGAACAATTAGGTTTAGACACGGCAGATATGGCTATTGAAGAATTAAACTACTCTGATTTCCCAATGGACAGCGTCGTTGTTGAAAAAGGAACGCCTATTTTCCCACGCTTAGATGTTGAAGAAGAGATTGCCTATATTAAAGATCAAATGACAGTTTCAGATAAGAAGAAAGGGCGTAAAGCAATGGCAGTTAATGATACAGAGGATTCTTTAGATTGGAATCCAGAAAATGTGGCTCTAAACTTAACATTACCTCAAACGACATTTGATCAATTTGAGCCAAATGAATTAAAAGTTGCTGAAATTATTCAAGTTGAAAAAGTACAAAATGCTGATAAACTATTGAAATTTAGATTAGATGCTGGTGATCCTGATCATCGTCAAATCTTGTCTGGTGTAGCAGAGTTTTATCCTGAAACAGATGTCTTATTAGGAAAAAAAGTTGTGATTGTTGCGAACTTAAAACCGCGTAAGATGAAAGGCGAAATTAGCCAAGGAATGATTCTATCTGTAGAATACGATGGTAAATTGAAATTAATTACCGTTGATGAAGATATTAAAAATGGCGCAATTGTAGGCTAAATAAAGTAAGGACTGGAAACAAAACTTGGTTTTGCTCTAGTCCTTCTTCATTTTACTGCTAGAAAGGAGAGGTATCCCTTGGAAATATTTGACACACATACACATATTAATTCTGATGAATTTACAACGGAAATTCCTGAAGTTATTGAGCGTGCAAAAGCATTTGACGTGACTAAAATGGCAATTGTTGGATTTGATCAACCAAGCATTTTGAAATCACTAGAACTATCAAAAAGCTATCCTAATTTATATTCTATAATTGGTTGGCATCCAGAAGAGGCAAAAACCTACACACCGGAGACTGAAGAAGTTTTGATAGAACAATTACAGTCGCCAAAAGTTGTCGCAATGGGTGAAATGGGCCTAGATTACCATTGGGATACGTCTCCAATTGAAACGCAGAAAAAAGTTTTCAAACGTCAGGTTGAGATTGCGAAGGCGTTAAAATTACCAATTTCTATTCATAATCGAGATGCCTTTGAGGATGTTTATACAATCCTGAAAGAAGCTGATATTCGTGATATTGGTGGCATTATGCATAGCTTTAATGGTGATGCAAAATGGGCAGAGAAATTCTTAGACTTAGGGATGCATTTATCCTATAGTGGTATTGTGACTTATAATAGTGCTAAAGAAGTTCATGAAGCCGTTAAAGTGACACCAAGCAACCGAATTTTAATTGAAACAGATGCACCATATTTAACGCCAGAACCTTATAGAGGTCAGCGCAATGAACCAGGATACACAAGATACGTCTTGGAAGCTGTCGCAAAAATTCGAGAGAGTTCAAGTATTGATATGGCAGCGGCAACATTTAAAAATGCCGAAAACTTATTTAGGATAGGGTAATATGCAGAAAATTAGAGAAGTAATCGTAGTTGAAGGTCGCGATGACACAAAACGTATCCATTTAGCTGTTAATGCAGATACGATTGAAACACGTGGCTCAGCTATTAGTGACGAAACGTTAGATCAAATTGAACTGTTGCAAGAAACTCGAGGCGTAATTGTATTTACGGACCCTGATTTTTCTGGTGAAAAAATTCGTAAAACTATTTCAGCACGCGTTCCAAATGTACAGCATGCTTTTCTGAAAAAAAGTGAAGCTGTCCCAGATCATAAAGGGAGTTTAGGCGTTGAACATGCTTCAGTTGAAGCGATTCGTGAAGCGCTAGATCATTTGTATACAGAAATGCCTGATGGCGAAACATTGATCAGCTTAGAGGATTTACAAACGGCAGGATTGATTGCCGGACCGGATGCCAAAGCTAAGCGTGAAAAATTAGGTGAGTATCTCAAAATTGGTTACACAAATGGAAAACAATTATACAATCGATTGAAACTATTTCAAATTTCACCAGAAGAGTTCGTCGACGCATTGCAAGAAATTAACGAGACAATAACGGAGGAAAAACATGGCTAACAATGATGTGCCAGACATTGCTTCACCTATTAGAACTAAAGCAATTATGGAAACTTATGGTTTAACTTTTAAAAAGAGTTTAGGCCAAAATTTTTTAACAGATAAAAACGTACTAATGAATATTGTGGACGCCGGAGATATTACGGCTGAAGATGACGTTATCGAAATCGGACCTGGTATTGGGTCATTGACTGAACAATTAGCAAGACGTGCACATCATGTTTTAGCAATTGAAATTGACCAAAATTTGATTCCTGTACTTGGCGAAACACTAAGTCCATATGATAATGTTGATATCGTGGAACAAGATATTTTAAAAGCTAATTTACCAGCGTTAGTAGAAGAACATTTTGATGGACAGCATCCATTAAAATTAGTCGCTAATTTACCTTATTACATTACAACGCCCATTATCATGCATTTACTAGAAACGGCGGTTAAATTAGATAAAATCGTTGTTATGATGCAAAAAGAAGTGGCAGAACGAATTGCAGCTGATCCAGGTAGTCGTACATATGGATCACTAACGGTAGCCGTTCAATATGAAATGGATGCTGAAGTCGCATTCGTTGTTCCAAGAACCGTCTTTATTCCACAACCTAATGTTGATTCAGCTATTATTGTTTTGAATCAAAAAGAAGGCGACGTTGAACGCCCAATTAGTGAAAAGGTCTTCTTTAAATTAGTTAAAGGAAGTTTCCAACATCGACGTAAAAGTTTATGGAATAATTTACAATCAATTTATGGTAAAACACCAGAAATTCGTGAAGCGTTACAAGCAGCATTGGATGCATCAGAAATTTCTGCTCAAATTCGTGCTGAAAAACTAAGTATTCATGAATTTATTGTTTTATCTAACAATCTTATCAAAGTAGAAGAGAAATTTAATTAACTTCTTATTGAACTACTGATGTTCGATGTGGTATAATTGCAAATCTTGTGAAACTATGGTATGATGTTTCACATAAGAAGGTGAAGCCCATCATGCCAGAAACTTTAGCCAGCATCAAAGGTACGCTAGATGCCCAAGTCGGAAAAAATTTAACGGTAGTTGCTCAAGCCGGTAGAAAGAAAACTACAGAACGTAAAGGGATTTTACGCGAAACATTCCCAGCTATTTTTGTAGTCGATTTAAACCAAGATGAGAATTCATTCGAGCGCGTTTCATATAGCTACACAGACGTATTAACAAAAAATATTGAAATTGATTTTGAAGATTAAAAATAAGTATAAAAGCCTAGGTAGGGATGTTTTTAGAACATCTTAACTTAGGCTTTTATTTTTAGAAATAATTAGTATAATTAGAGTTAATTAAGGACTTATAGGATTAGGTGAGAACATGGAGATTCGTGAAAAAGCCCCAGCTAAAATCAACTTGAGTTTAGACACCCCATTTAACCATCAAGATGGTGAACAAGAATGGCGAATGGTGATGACATCAGTTGATTTAGCAGACTACTTACATATCAAATCGCTAGACGATCGAACGGACATTACAGTGGAAACTGATAGTGGTTTTTTACCGTGTGATCACCGAAATTTAGCCTATAAAGCAGCAAAAATTTTACAGGATAAATTTCAGATTAAAAAAGGTGCCCAAATACATATCAAGAAGCAAATCCCAGTTGCTGCTGGGCTAGGTGGCGGTTCATCAGATGCAGCAGCCGTTTTACGTGCTTTGAATCAATTATGGAAACTCAATTTATCTTTAGCAGAGTTGGCAAAAATTGGTTTAAAAATTGATTCTGATGTGCCTTACTGCGTTTATAGTAGAACGGCTCATGTAACGGGTCGTGGTGAGAAGATTGCTATTTTAAAAGACTTACCCCCTGTTTGGTTAGTGGTTGCAAAACCTAAGATTAGTGTTTCAACACCAACTATTATTAGACAAATTGATTATACGCGACTCACTCATCCAAATGTAAACGCCGTTGTGAATGCAATTGAGGACGACGATATGGATGCCATAATTGATAATCTAGGTAATGCGCTTGAACCGATTACAGCTGAACGTCATCCCGAAATTACACGTTTAAAAGAAAAAATGATAAAATTTGGGGCAGATGCAGCAGAAATGAGTGGATCAGGCCCAACTGTATTTGCGATATGTCGTAAAAAAAGTCGAGCACAGCACGTCTACAATAGTTTAAAAGGTTTCTGTGAAGAGGTCTACCTAGTGAGACCGTTAAGTTGATTTTATTGCGATAATTAGCATAATTTGTTATGTTGAAGGCATTAAATACAACTGAAAATGAGGGACAACTTGTGGAAGCCTTAATTGAAATTGACTATACAAATGATTTTGTAGCGACAGATGGACACTTAACGGCGGGAAAACCTGCTCAAGAGATTGAAGCTCGAGTGATAGAATTAATGAATGAGTTTGAACAAAAAGGTGATTATGTTGTTTTAGCAACTGATATTCATTATGAAAATGACCCATTTCATCCAGAAACTAATTTATTTCCACCACATAATATTGCAGGTACAAACGGTCGTAAATTCTATGGTGAGTTGGAGCCTTGGTATCAGGCGCATAAAGATAAATCAAATGTTTATATGATGGATAAAACGAGATATAGTGCTTTTGCGGGAACGGATTTAGATTTAAGATTACGAGCTCGGTCAATTGAAACAGTGCATTTAATTGGTGTTTGCACAGATATTTGTGTTTTGCATACCGCAATTGACGCATATAATTTGGGCTATAAGATTGTCATTCATGAAAAGGCGACAGCTAGTTTTAATCAAGCTGGACATGTATGGGCACTGTCACATTTTAAGGATTCTCTGGGTGCAGAAATTAAAGATTAGTGGATTTAGTACAGCTATTGTTGGAAGAGAGTGTTGTCACTTTGTGATAGCACTTTTTTTTATTAAAAAATTGGAGATAATGACTAATTAAGCGACTAGTTAAGAACGCATCCTTCTATTTACATACTACCTAATATAGGTTAACTTTATAACTAAGACATGATTTAATGTAGCGTGTTAGATTAATCTAATTTGCAAGAAAATGGGGGATTGTCTTTGGGAGAATAAAAGCCATATTTGGGGAAAGGTATGGAGGAAACATAAGTGTTGATAGTTAGTTTATGAGTAACAGATATTGAGTACATATATAGAAAAAATAGGGATGTAATGAAGGATAAGTTAAAGTCCTAAAAATTACGAGGTGAAGATATGAAAATTTGTTCGAAATGTGGGTCTCAGAATGAAAATGATGCATTATACTGTGATAATTGTGGGCAACCGTTAGAAAATAAAAATGTTGCTCCTATGAAAACATGTCCGCAATGCAACATAGCAAATAAGGTTGAGGATCAATTTTGCAATAATTGTGGCTTTAAATTTAATCCGAAAGCGCAAGATACTAATAAAGTAGCAGCGCCAATAGTAAACAATGAAATAACAGAAAAACGAGCTAAAAATAACAACCCGATGAAAATAGTTTTAGGAATTATTTTACTTGTTATTATAGCGGGTGGCGGTTATCTTATAGCTGGAAAGTTAACGCACAAAGATAGTGTACCGACGAAGGAAACAACTACTGCAGTATCTAGCTCAAAAGAAAAGAAAACATCGGAAAAAACGCAATCTTCAGAAAATAGTTTAGTACTAAATAAAGTTAAAATTAAGAATGATATTGCAACATATATGGATGACGTTGATGGAAAAAATTCGGTCTACGTTTCGTTAACAGATGGTAGTGCACCGGTAGTTGAAAATAATCATGCGCAAGGATCAGCCAGCATGATTAAATTATTTATTTTAATTACAGCTTATTCTATGGAAAAAGAAGGGACCATCAACCTAAAGGATAGCTATGTTTTATCAGAATCGGATAAGGTCGGTGGAACGGGAGAAATCCAGAATATGAGCGCAGGTACTAGATTGTCATATAAAGAATTATTAGAAAAAATGATTGATGACAGTGATAATACTGCTGCAAATATTGTGATTGATAAACTTGGTGGATTTGCTTCAATTAATACAGAAATTAAAAAATTAGGCGCAATTAATACAACAATTAAAAGAAAAATGATGGATACAGATGCCCTTAATTCAGGAATCGATAATAAAACGTCAGTAACAGATATGGGTAAAATTCTTAAAAAAATGTATAATCATAAATTAGTGTCTAACCAATCGGATCAGGCAATGCTAGATTTACTAAAAGAAAATAAAAATCTAACTAAATTACCATCGTCCTTACCAACTGGTGTTACAGTCTATAATAAGACAGGCGAATACAACGAATATGGTATTCAAAATGATGCTGCCATTATAGAAAAAGATAAAAAGGCATTTATAGTTGTGGCGATGTCAGAATCGGGAACTGAAGATAAGCAGATTCCGGGAATGAATAGGCTAGGATTAGAATTATATCAAGATATTCTAGAGTAAAATAAGAGTTACCAGATAAAATAATGAGACGCAACATCGTAACTAATGGTTAGTTATGATGTTGCGTCTTTTTGCGCGCAAGATATTAATAGTAAATTATATTTAATTCTAATGATATAGTTCACTTTTAAATTGGAAACGGTTCACTTGCTGACAGGTCGACTTTAAATACAGTTATTATAACAAGATGAACTTATACGAATGACAGCTTAACACCGTAGTGACACTTAAAAAAGTTGACGTAGCTGTACCTAAAATGATATTCTAATATTTGTCGGTAATGGTATTGATTACTATTTAGATTACGATTTGAAAAAATGAGGGAGAAACCATGCAAAAAAAATTAATTTTAGTAAGCATAGTACTCACGATGTTAGTTGTTGTATTGACCGGGTGTGGGCAAGGGGCAACTAAGAAAGAGTCTAATAAATTACAGGTTATCACGACATTTTACCCAGTGTATGAATTTACTAAGGCAGTTGCAGGCGATAACGCAGATATAACAATGTTGATGCCTGCCGGGACAGAACCGCATGATTACGAACCTAGTGCAAAGGATATTAGTAAAATTGCGAGGTCAGATATCTTTATCTATAGTAGTAATAATATGGAAACGTGGGTTAAAAGTTTGAAATCAAGTATTGATGAAAAACAAACGCAGATTTTAAATTCTAGTCATTCAATTAAAATGATTGATGAGAACGAAGAATTGAAAAGTGAAGAGGCTGAATTAGCTAATAAAGAAGAGGAAAGTTCATTTTCATCGACTAATAATTATGACCCTCATATTTGGTTAAATCCTGAAAACGCAAAAAAAATGGTTAAAAACATTTCAAATGAATTAATTCAGCAAGATCCTAAAAATGAAAAGTATTATGTAAAACGAACAAATGCTTATTTGAAAAAATTAACGGAATTAAATCAAGAATATAAAACGACATTTAAAAATGCTAAGAATAAAACATTTGTTACGCAACATGCTGCATTTGCTTACTTGGCAAAACAATATGGACTAACGCAAGTTGCGGTTGCGGGTATTTCTTCGGATGAAGAACCTAGTCCAAGACGTTTGGCAGAGCTACAAACGTATATTAAAAAGTATCATGTAGATACCATTTTTACTGAATCTAATGATTCTAGTAAAATTGCGAATATGCTAGCTAAAGAAACAAATATTAAGGTTAAAGGATTGAATCCAATTGAAGGACTATCAAAAGTTCAAATCGAAAATGGAGAAACATACCTTTCAGTTATGCAAGATAATTTAAAATCGTTAAAAACGGTTGTTAAATAAGGAGAATAGATGAAATATATTGAAGTCAAAGATCTTACCTTTTATTACGATGAAGAACCTGTTTTACAAGATATTAATTTCCACATTGATTCGGGTGAATTTGTCATTTTAACTGGTGAAAATGGTGCTGCAAAATCAACTTTAATTAGAAATGTACTTGGCCTATTACATCCGGCTAAAGGAACTGCTGAAATTTCTAAAACTAATTTAGATAATAAAAAATTACGTGTCGGATATATCCCACAAGAGATTTCATCATTTAATGCGGGGTTTCCGTCAACAGTATATGAACTAGTAGCATCAGGCCGTTACCAACAAAATCGTTGGTTAAGACGTCTGAATAAAAATGATCATGAACATATAAAAAAAGCACTTGAAACAGTTAATATGTGGAACTTTAAGAATCATAAAATTGGTGAATTATCTGGTGGTCAAAAACAACGTGTTTGTTTAGCCCGTATTTTTGCAGCAGATCCTGATTTATTTATTTTAGATGAACCAACAACAGGGATGGATGAACAATCGCGTCACGATTTCTACGAATTATTACAACATGAAGCCCATACGCATCATAAAGGTATCTTGATGATAACGCATGATCATGAAGATGTTTCAGAATATATTGATCGTCACATTAAATTAGTTAGAAAGGAGGACTCACAATGGAGATGTTTCTCGATGGATTCATGCAACGAGCTTTAATTGCTTCACTTTTAATGGCAGTAATTACGCCGTTATTGGGATTATTCTTAGTTTTAAGAAGGCAATCGCTTTTGGCAGATACATTGTCACACGTTTCGTTAGCAGGGGTCGCGTTAGGATTGTTTGTTAATATTAATCCAACAATTACCACACTGATTGTGGTTTTAATTGCCTCAGTTTTAATTGAATTTTTAAGCAATTTATACCGTACGTATTCAGAAGTTTCAATTGCCATTATGATGTCTGCCGGACTATCAATTGCCTTAGTTTTAATGAGTTTAAATCAAGGTGCCAGTTCAATGAGTGTACAGCAATATTTATTTGGTTCAATTGTGACGATTAGTTCAGCGCAGGTTATCATTTTAGCAATTTTAACTGTATTAATTGTCGTTCTCTTCCTACTATTCAAAAAGCCAATGTATGTTTTAACTTTTGACGAAGAGACGGCTTTTGCTGAAGGGTTACCGGTTAGATTGATGTCAATTAGTTTTAACGCAGTTACAGGTGTGACGATTGCTATAATGATGCCAATTGCCGGGGCACTACTCGTTTCTGCAATTATGATTTTACCTGCAGCAATTGCAATGCGATTGGGTCGTAGCTTTAATCTGGTTATTATAATTGGTGTGATAGTTGGTGTAATAGGGATGGTTGGCGGATTAATGTCATCTTACCAATTTAATACACCGCCTGGCGCAACGATTACGCTATTATTCATTACGATTTTCATTATATGCAGTATTATTAAAGTTATATCCGTTAGACTTCAAATTAATAAACAAAAATAAAACCGAATATTAACAATCAACAAGCTACTTTTAAAAATAGCTTGTTTTTTTATTAGAAAATCATTAAAAACCGAACGTTAATAATTATATTTTGGCATTTTACTGTTATTATTCGGTAAAACGGGTTATAATGAAAATCACACTTTGAATACTAGATATGTTTAAAAGAAAGGCCTGATATATATATGAAAACAAGAAGAAGCGATCGATTAATTGATATGACTCGTTATTTGCTAGAAAGACCACATACGTTGGTTTCTTTGACGTATTTCTCAAAACGCTATGAATCAGCTAAATCATCAATCAGTGAAGATCTTGCGATTGTAAAACGTACAGTTAGAGAGCGAGGCACGGGAACGCTAGAAACAATTCCTGGCGCAGCTGGCGGTGCACGTTTTATTCCATCTATTGATGAAGCAGAAGCACGTGAATTTATTGAATCAATGACTGAGGAGTTATCAGAAAAAGATCGGTTATTACCTGGTGGCTATGTCTATCTATCTGATTTACTTGGCCGTCCTGACGTTTTACGTCAAGTAGGACGCTTGATTGCAACAGAGTACTTAGACCAAAAAATTGATGCCGTTATGACAGTTGCAACTAAAGGTGTACCCATCGCACAAAGTGTCTCAACATTTTTGAATGTGCCATTTGTTATTGTGCGTCGCGATTCAAAAATTACCGAGGGTTCAACCGTTAGTGTTAACTATGTATCTGGCTCGAGTGAACGTATTGAAAAAATGGAATTATCAAAGCGTAGTTTAAAACGTGGTGCTAACGTATTAATCGTAGATGATTTCATGAAGGGTGGCGGCACAGTTAACGGAATGAAGAGTTTAATCGAAGAGTTTGAAGCAAACTTAGTCGGTATTTCCGTTTTCGCTGAGGGCGCCTTTAGTGGTGACCGAATTGTTGATGATTATAGTTCATTGTTAAAAGTTGATGAAATTAATCATACAGACAAAACCATTCATGTTAGTGAAGGAAATTATTTAACAAAAACATTTAAAAAATAAAAAGTTAATAGATAATTTATATGAAAACTTAATGTTAAATTTAACATTAAGTTTTTTTTAGAAAATTCCAATAATAATTTAAAATCAAGTGTTTTTTAATTTCGAATAAAGTAAGCATATTTATTCGAAATCTTGCAACGCATACGGGTTTAAGCTATTATTAAGGTAGAATATTAGAATATAATTGGAGGAGACTATCTAATGACAGTTGCTAAATATGCCATTATTCTTGCTGCCGGTAAAGGTACAAGAATGAAATCTAAACTATATAAAGTGTTACATCCGATTGCTGGGCGTCCAATGGTTGACCACGTTTTATCGGAAATTGAAGCAAATAATATGGATGAAGTTGTTACTATTGTGGGACATGGTGCTGAGCAGGTTGAAGAAACGTTAGGCAATCGCTCAGAATATGTTCTTCAAGCAGAACAATTGGGAACTGGTCATGCTGTCCTTCAAGCAGAAAAAATCTTAAAAGATAAAGAGGGTATGACCATTATTGCTAATGGTGATACACCGTTACTTACTGCCAAAACATTTGGTGAATTATTTGAATATCATAAAGAAAAAGGTGCTGCTGCAACTGTTCTAACAGCACAAGCAGAAGATCCAACGGGTTACGGTCGAATTATTCGTAATGATATTGGGATTGTTGAAAAAATTGTTGAACAAAAAGATGCCACAATTCAAGAAGCTAATGTTCAAGAAATTAACACAGGTGTGTACTGTTTTGATAATAAAACTTTATTTGAAGCTTTACATGAAGTAACAAATGATAATGCACAAGGTGAATATTACTTAACTGACGTTATGGAAATTCTTAAAAAACAAGGTAAGATAGTCGCAGCTTACCGCATGAAAGATTTCTCTGAATCAATGGGTGTAAATGATCGTGTGGCTTTATCTGCTGCAACTAAAGTTATGCAACGCCGGATTAACGAAAAACATATGCGCAATGGTGTGACTTTAGTTGATCCTGAGACGACTTACATCGAATATAATGTTAAAATTGGTTCAGATACAATTGTAGAACCAGGCGTTTACTTAAAAGGTAATACAGTCATTGGTGAAGATTGTGTCATTGGTGCTCATTCTGAAATTATTGATAGTATTATTCATGATAAGGTAACTGTTACGTCATCATATCTTGAAGATTCTGAAATGGAAACAATGAGTAACATTGGACCATACAGTCACTTACGTCCTCAAGCACATATTGGTGAAGCTGCTCATATCGGTAATTTTGTAGAAATTAAAAATGCAACTATCGGTAAGAGTACTAAAGTTGGTCATTTGACTTATGTCGGGGATGCCACTTTAGGTAAAGATATTAATGTCGGCTGCGGCGTCGTTTTTGTTAATTATGATGGCGTTAATAAACACCATACCAACATTGGTGATCATTCATTTATTGGTAGTGGATCTAATGTAGTTGCACCACTAGAAGTTGGTGATCATGTATTTATCGCTGCCGGATCAACAATTACAGATAATATTGATTCACACGATATGGGTATTGCTCGTGGTCGTCAAGTGAATAAAAAAGGTTATTTTGACAAATTACCAGTAGCTCATGCACCAGAAATTGATTAGTAAGCGAATTCTTATCGGATTTTAACTTGCAATTTACTTGATTAATATTTAAAATTTTAAGTAGGGAAAATTAAATAACTGGAGGCACATATGTCAGAACATTATTTTGATCCAAAGTTGAAAATTTTTGCTTTGAACTCGAATAAACCATTGGCTGAAAAAATTGCTGATGCTGTTGGTGTTAAATTAGGTAAAACCTCTGTAGATCGCTTTAGTGATGGTGAAATCAGAATTAATATTGAAGAAAGTATTCGTGGAGATCATGTTTACATTGTTCAATCAACATCTGCACCCGTCAATGACAATATTATGGAATTATTAATTATGATTGATGCTTTGCGTCGCGCAAGTGCTAAATCAATTAATGTCGTTATTCCTTACTATGGTTATGCTCGTCAAGATCGTAAAGCACGTTCACGGGAACCAATTACAGCAAAATTAGTTGCTGACATGTTAGAAAAAGCTGGTGCAACAAGAATTTTAGCGCTTGATTTGCATGCTGCTCAAATTCAAGGATTCTTTGATATCCCAGTTGATCATTTAATGGGTGCACCTTTATTAGCTGACTACTTCTTAACCGAAGGATTAGATAAAGATTCTGTTGTCGTTTCACCTGATCATGGTGGAGTGACACGTGCTCGTAAATTAGCAGAATTCTTGAAAGCACCTATTGCAATTATTGATAAACGTCGTCCTAAAGCTAACGTTGCTGAAGTGATGAACATTATTGGTACCGTTGAAGGCAAACGTTGTATCTTAATTGATGATATGGTTGATACGGCAGGAACAATTACGCTTGCTGCTCAGGCTTTAATGGATGCCGGTGCAACTGAAGTGTACGCAAGTGCAACTCATCCGGTTTTATCAGGTCCAGCTGTTGAAAGAATTGCAAAATCACCTATTAAGCAATTTATCGTAACAGATTCAATTCAGTTACCTGAAGATAAGAAAATTGATAAATTAGTTCAAATTTCAGTGGGTCAATTAATTGGGGATGCAATCACGAGAATTCATGAAAACAAACCAGTTAGTCCATTATTTAAAAATCGTTTCCATAATGAAAAATAAAGTTAAGAAAGTTAGATAACTAATGTTGTCTAACTTTTTTTGTATCCAAATTTAGGACATAAAAAAACCGTCAGTCCAGGGAGACTGACGGAAAAAGGGAGTAGAGATAATTAATTTCAGGGGAGAAATTAGTTATGAGTTAGATTAATTTATTCGGGGAAATAAATTAAAATTTAAAAGTTATTAATTAAGGTATGAAGTTATAATAACAAGTAGTTGTGAAGAAAATGTGACGTAAAAAGGAAGAAAGTTCTTCTCGTAGTTAGTACGTTAGAGTAGTAAGCAGTCTGTTTACTTGAATATCTTAGGACTTAATAGATCTTACTAAGAATGATAAACAACATTAAAGTGATTTTTTATTAATATTAGCATTAATTTTATATTATATATAAATTATAAAAGTCTTTTTTAACTTGAATATTATTGTTTTGAGTTAATTATTTATATATAATATTAAATGCGTAAGGGAGAATTTTAAGGAGTTTTTATGAAAAAATTAATGTCATTTATTTTAGTTGCAATATGTGTTTTTGGTATAGCAATTTTAAGTTCAGATCGTGTAGAGGCTAACAATCCGAATTATGTTCATCTTGCTAATAGATGGAATGATCCTTGGGACGAAACTTATAGAATTCAAAAGTGGAGTAAAACTGCGTATGAATTAAACATCAAAAAGATATCGGGAAAAATACGTGTGGAAGCTTGGGGACACTCTTATAAGGCTGGTCGTACAGGAAATGTATCTGTTTCTAAAGGAAAAAAATATGTTATTAAATCTAAAGGACAGACAAAATTAACTAATTATTTAGTAGAGTGGTATGGAACAGGAAACAATGCATATATTGTAAATAGTATTCATGCATATGGTAGTGCTGATGGTAATTGGAAACCTGATAGATAAGAAGAAATAATGTGCTCTCTTACGCATTATATTAAAATAAAAGATTGGTGTGAAAAAAATGAATTCTTATTGGCTGTCGCGTATGGCGAAGAAACAATATTTTTATGGCATATTAGTGGGTTTTGCTTTAATAGTAGTTCACGTGTCTATGGATATGTTACCTAATAGGACTTATCTAGATGGTTCTAATTTAACTTTTACTGTGATTACAACATGGATAGGTATAGGTGGTACTGGTAGCGATTTTTCAGCTTTATTTTATTTGTTATTACCTTTATTTTCAGTGATTGGTTTGAATCTAATTGTCTTCGAGGATAAACAAACAGGTTTTATTAAACAATATGTACAAAAAAAGGGAATTATTAATTATTCTATTCATTCATTTAGCTTAAGCTTTATTTCAGGATTTTTGATTGGGATACTACCTTTATTATTGGATTTATTAGTAGCATGGTGTTTATTCCCTAATCAACCATTAGATGCTGTATTAAATAATAATCTGGGACTTGCATCGAATTCAACATATTTTATGAAGGACCTTTTCCAGCAATCATATACGGGGATTTTATTTTATATTTTACTTGCAGGTTTGTTCGCAGGTGTTTTTTCTGTAGTTGCCGCGAGTGTTAGTTTATATGTAAAAACAATTTATAGTGTGGTTAGTTTTAGTTTTTTACTGTGCTTATTTATAAGTGTTTTAGCTGCTGTATTTCCTTTTTATCTTGCTGCACCTTTGTCGCTTCCTATGGTAGGAGGACCCGCGGAGGGCCTACCTCCTTTATCATTTATTATGGGGATTTTGTTTTTGGTTCTCATTGTAGCTTATCTTTTTAATTTTATGGGAGTAAAACGTAATGCGATTATTTAAAATATATTTAAAAACTAAACGGTCTCGTGACTGGGTAATAGATATTCTTACGTTCTGTTTATTAATTATTTTATCTCTTTTTGAATATTATTTATTTTTAGGTAATGAAAAGAATAGTTCCTTTATTGACGTAGTCCAAGGAGGACTACAAAATAGTTTAAATATTGAAAATATAATGATTCTTTTCTTTCCAATATTGATATTATTACCCTTTCAGGGTTCTAAATTTCCAATTATGTATTATATAAGAAAACCTTTTTCTTTTTTGAGAGTACAAGTGAATTACTTTTATGCCATATATATTTGTGCATTTGTTATCTCTGGAATCCTTTTTTTAATTTTAAATAAGGATAATTTAAAATATAATATAAATGGCTATCAGCTAGTTACAATGGTTATTTATTTTATCGCAATGTATGTTTTTTATAATTTAATAGCGTCCTTTTATTGCCTCACAGGAAATAAAATTATATCGTTATTTTTAATTTATGGTTATTATCAATTAGAAATATTTTTGAACGAAAGAGGGATTAGATTGTTTTTTAATCATGGCATAATCAGTCTTGGATATAGTGTTAACACGTTATATTTAATTCAAAATATATTCTTTATACTACTCTTTTTTATTATTTTGGAGGTTTTTCAAAGATGGATTTTATCAAAAAAAGAATACTCTATAAATTGAAGTTTTTCAGTATCTTAGTTTTTAGAAATATTTATTTAACGATTTATTATTCTAAATGGCGTACGGTGCTCATTTTTATTATGCTAACGATGATGATCATATTGTGCAAAAGAGATCAAGTGAGTGGTATGACGAGCTTACTATATGGTGCTTCGTTAGATACTGAGGGAGAATCTTTTCCTTTATTTTGGTTCATCTTTGTGATTTCTCCAGCATTAGCTATTGGAAATTCACAAATGTTACTATGGAAATCAGATTTTAAAATTCTACATAATATTGGATATAAAAATTATTTATTTAGCAATTTATTGATGTTAGGAATTTATAATAGTTTTTTTTATTTTTTGATAGTGATTATAAACGGTTTTGGTATCTCACATTTAGCTTTCTATAGTTATCTATTTATATTTAGTTTCACCTATCTTGTATTGTTATCAACAGCGTCATTTTTATTAGATGATTTTATACTACCCTTAATAGGGAGTTTAGCAGTCATAATATTAGATGTTTATATTTCTCACATATCCATTATAGACGCAACAATGCTCTCTAGATTTAACCCTAATCATAATTCGGTTAACATTATAATTTTATTAACGATTATATTGAGTTGCATCATTATCTCACTTATAAAAATTAAAGATATTGATTTTATTTAAAGAAAGTAGTGTAAAAATGAAAATAATAGAGTTGAAAAACATTTCCAAAAGAATTAAGCAAAAAGATATTTTAGTAGATATCAATTTATCAATTGAAGAAGGAATCGTTTGTGGATTCAGTGGGCCAAATGGTGCTGGGAAATCCATGATATTTAATACGATTATTGGGTTTGTAAAGCCTACTGAAGGTGAAGTTTGGGTTAATGGAAAATATATCAGAGTAGATGAACTTTTTTCAAGCAGCATTGCTTTTTCTATGGATAGTATTGGTATGTTAGAAGATTTTTCAGTTCTTAAAAACTTGGACTTAATTAATCAACTAAATAGTCATAAAATGACTAAGAATGAATTGAACGAAATGGTAACTTATGTTGGACTAGATCCTAATGATAAGCGTGCGATTAAACACTATTCATTAGGAATGAAGAAAAGGGCCTCAATTGCTTGTTGTTTAATCAATGATGCACCTATTTTAATATTAGATGAACCTAGTAATGCACTAGACGATAGTGGAAAAGACTTTTTGCGTCAGTTAATTATCGATCAAAAAGCAGCAGGGAAAACAATCCTTATTTCTAATCATGATAGTGTTTTCTTAAACGAAGTGAGTGATAAAATCATTCACATTTCAGAAGGTAGAGTTATTCTAAAATGAAAAATAAAAATTCGTGGAAACTAAGTCAGAGAGGATTACTTATTTTGGGAGGCATCTGCTTACTAGCAAGCGCTGTATGGTTATGGAATGCTCATGCAGCAGTAACCGAACAATATAAAAACAGTCAAATTAAGAATGTGTTTGTAACATCTAATCATCAAAAAATAGTAAATGAAAAATTTGTATTTACTAAAATCAAGCATCACGTCACTAAAGACTCAGACGAAGCTTACTACAATGACAGTATTGATGTCGATATTGAATCAAAAAAAGATGGTGACTTTCCACTCGGAGGGCTATTTGTTATGAATAGTTCTTATGATGTGACCCAATCTGATATGCTTAATGAAAAAGGTGAATCTGATTCTTCGCTGCATGTCGGGATAAATCATAAGACTTTAAAAGCAATTATTAGAAAAGGCTCTGGTAATCGTTCTTTTAATTTAGTGTTTTTAACTTCGTCCAAACCAGGTACTAATATAAAATATATCTATCAAAGTGATTTTAAGTGAATATCACTAGGTAAATTAAATTAATTTAGACAGTCCCGGCAGGTAATGCTAGGGCTGTTTTTTACTATTCTTAAAGTATTCAAATTCAACATAAAAAACCGTCAGTCCGGGGAGACTGACGGAAAAAGGGAGTAGAGATAATTAATTTCAGGGGAGAAATTAGTTATGAGTTAGATTAATTTATTCGGGGAAATAAATTAAAATTTAAAAGTTATTAATTAAGGTATGAAGTTATCATAACAAGTAGTTGTGAAGAAAATGTGACGTAAAAAGGATAAAATATGATTACTTTTTTTGTGGGGTGAAAGTATAGGATATATAATATTTTAGTAGTTTTTACATAAAGATTTTCTTAGAATAAAGCACTATTTGAGCTGATTATTAAATACAACTTTTCTACTACCCTTTAAAATTGATAAAGTGTATATTAAAAGGTAGTAAATATAGTTTAAGAAAGTGTTGCTATGGTTCTTTTAGCTCAAGAATTGTTAAATTATAACTTATAAGACTGTTTAAGGCTAGCAGAAGGTAAATGAAAATTAAAGATTCATTTGAATTGTTTGTAACCTATCAAGTCTATTCTATAATATTTTGATTGAATAAGGGTTGAATAATTAGTCAATTAATTAAAGGTGAAATAATTTATGGAATTAAGATACTTTATGAAGAGTCTAATTGAATAGGGAGTGATCCATATCCGGTACAAGATTATAATATTATATTAAAAAATTTAGAGAGCCTGACTTTGATTATGCAGGAGAGTTACCCAAAATATCTATGGCTTTTAGTACGTCTAGTACAGTAACTAGTGTTGGGGCAGAACTTGGGGTAACTTTAGTTACTATTTTCATAGTCTTTGTAGGTTCCTTAATAATATAGAAGGAGAAGAATATGATAGAATTTGAGATAAAAGTATTAATATTTTTATTAATTGGTACGCTTGTATTTATGATTTTAAAAATGCGGAAATATAAAAAAGAAATTACCGAACTTAATGATGTGGAAAAGAAGCAACAAGAACAAATAAGTAGATTAGAAGGGAAAAATAATGAATAGTTATGATCTAGTTTATCTTGTTATGCCTTTAGTATTATTTTGTATTTGGATTGCTTTCTACATTTACTTATGTGTATGTTTATATAAATATAAGAAAGCTAGACGAAAAGTAATAATTAGTTCTGCTAAACTTAATGAATTAACAACAAAAAAGATATTAGAACTAGAAAAAAAGTTAAAAAAATAGAATAAAAACTAATTAAAAAGAGAAGTAATCAGAAATCAATCTGGAGACTTCTCTTTTTAATTTATTATAGAGCTAATCGATTCTCAGAATAGTCTTGTGTCTAATCTGAGAATATAACCAATTAGGTTGGGCATTAAACTTAGACTTCAAACGTATATTTAATTAGAGACAGTACTCGTAATGTTAAAAAGGGGGACCAAAATAATCTTAGATTGTTATTTATTACTACAGATTATAACGCTTGAATATTATGATTTTATAGTCGATACACTTTAATTTTAAGGGTATAAAAAAACCGTCAGTCCGGGGAGACTGACGGAAAAAGGGAGTAGAGATAATTAATTTCAGGGGAGAAATTAGTTATGAGTTAAATTAATTTATTCGGGGAAATAAATTAAAATTTAAAAGTTATTAATTAAGGTATGAAGTTATCATAACAAGTAGTTGTGAAGAAAATGTGATGTAAAAAAGATAAAATATAAGTAAAATAAAAAAACTTGATTCCGATTAAAAATCAGAATCAAGTTTTTATTAATTATTATTTAGTCTTCTTTTGCAATTTTTTCTTCAATTTTTTTTGATGCTTCTCGAGGTAAGTCACTATCTCTTTCAGCTAGTAAGTTACGGATATCTTTTAAATATTCTTCTGTAGGTGTTAATGTCGTTTCTGAAGATTCTTCTTCCTTATCATTAGATCTACTTGTTGCATTTCTAAGTGCTGTGATTCCTTTAAGCAACATAAAGATAACAAAGGCTACGATTATAAAGTTAATGACATCGTCTAAAAATTGTCCGATTTTGAAAGTTGTATCACCAATTGTGAGAACGATCCCTGACAAGTCAACTTTACCGACGACAAGTGCAATGATAGGACCAATGATGTTAGTTGTGAAAGACTTAACGATTGTTGTAAATGCACCACCAATAATAACAGCGACTGCCAAATCCATCACATTTCCGCGAGTGATAAAATCTCTAAATTCTTTTAACATGTTTGATGAGTCTCCTTTAATTTGGTTAACTGTATCTTAAAGTATAACGGATTTTATAGGATAAGTGAACTGAAAATTGTGAGTTAATAGGTTTGAATGATATAATCAAAGCACAAATTAAAAGCGAGCGAGGAACTAACTATCATGAAACAGGCTAAAAGGAATGTCACATTTTTATTAAGTGTACTGGCAATCATTACTGCGATTATCTGGATCCGTGTTGGAGGGGATAGTTTTTCTTTATCTAATGTATATTTTTATATTGGCATTATATTAATTCTAGTCGGCATTATATTAATTTTGAGCCAAGCACAACTATTCGCTGGCTGGTTTAAACGACGAGATAAAGGTGAATCTAAAGAAGATTATAATGAACGTAAAATTGATGTTAAAAGTGTAGGAAGTAAAAAAAATCGTCCGCTTAAAATATCACCATTGATGCGTAGTTGTTTTATTGTTGGTGCATTATTGATTTTGATTGCTGTATTAGTGACTATTTAAACTAGGGAGATGATGTCATGAATATTTTTTTGGGTATTATCATCGTTTTGTGTTTTGCTGTAGGAGCATACTTTGTAGATGGTGGATTTGCAGAAAATGCTGGATCATTATATAAACAATTTAAGCAATCAAAGTTATCTTTTAGAGAATTTATGCGATTGTTGTTTAGAAGATAATTCGCCAAAAAAACGGACCTAACTTTGATTATTCAAAGTTAGGTCCGTTTTTAATTTATTTAATCAGCTAATGCATATTTTTGGATTGCTTTAGCAACACCTAACTCAACGTTAGTAGCAGTTACTGCTTGAGCATTATCTTTAACTTCTTGAATGGCGTTACCCATGGCAACACCTAGACCTGCTGCTTGGATCATTGATAAATCATTACCTTGATCACCAAGTGCCATAACCTCGTCTTTGGTGAAACCTAATTTATCAGCCAAGGACATAACGGCATTTCCCTTGCTGGCATTTTTGTTTAGGAGTTCTAAAAAGTAAGGTTCACTTTGAACGTAGTAATAATTATCGGTAATTTTTGCGGGTAATTCCTTAACGACACGTGTAATAACTTCAGGATAATCAATATACATCATTTTCGAAATGACGATATTCTTGTCCATTTCTTCAGGTTTTCGGAAACGAATAGGCATTTGAACTAAGAATGACTCTGCCACAGAATATTCACTGATATCAGCATTAGGTGTATACATTAATGCTTGATCTTCAGCATGAACATGGACGTTTAATTCACGACTTGTTTCTTCGATTATGTTGTAATCATTAATATCTAACGTATGATGAATTAAAACTTCACCAGAGCCTGAAACTTGAACTAAAGCACCGTTAAAAGTAATAACAAAATCATCATCTGATGTTAAACCGAGTTTTTCTAAGTATTTTGTAACGCCTGTTAAAGGACGTCCGGTACAAAGGACAACTTTGATGCCAGCAGCTTTAGCAGCTTTAATAGTAGTAATAGTTTCTGGGGCGATTTCTTTTTTATCATTAACGAGAGTACCGTCAATATCGATTGCGATTAATTTAATTGTCATGTTGTGTATTCTCCTTTGGGTTGATTAAAGTATCATTATTAAGATAAGTTCTAAATTGTGTATAAATGTCAGTGAATAAATCGTTCTCTGATTTTACTAATTCTCTTGGGAAGAAGAAACGACGGTCGCCTGATACTTTACCAGTAATAGAAGCAACGAGGTCACTGACGCTAGATAATTCAACAAGTGAACCATCTTCTTGAGCTAATTCGATTTGGGTGCGCGGCTTATCTTTGGTTGGATCATAGGCATCATAAGGTAAGTCGTAACTGTCATTTTCTGCCGTATAGTAGTCAGGTTGAAAGCCAGCTGATTCAATAAGACGTTCTAGAGTAGGTAATAAATCAACAGTCTCTTCATCAAATTTGATTGATTTAAATGGTTTGCGATCCAGGAAACGGACAGCTAAGTCACTTAAGATATTATCAGTATTTTGACGCCATTCCGTGAAGTAAGTGGTTAAAACACCGTCATCTAATTGTAAATAATCATCTAATGAAAATTCATTTTTAAAAAGTGGAATCAATAATTTTGGTGAATCCTCGGCACTTAAGCGATTATTTTCGTATAGGTATTTAGCCCGATTTAATAAATGACTTAAAATAACTTCCATTGATCTAGAAATAGGATGGAAATAAACTTGGACGTACATTTGGAATCGGCTGACAATATAATCTTCAACGGCATGCATCCCATTGATATCAAATGCAATCCCGCCTTTATAAGGACGCATCACACGTAAAATCCGAGTTAAGTCAAATGTACCATAATTTGTACCAGTGTAGTAAGAATCACGTAATAAGTAATCCATTCGATCAGCGTCTATTTGACTCGAAATCAATTGGACAACTTGTGGATTAGGGTACGTTTTTTGAATAACACTTGCCACTTTTTCTGGGAAATCAGCAGAAACTTTTGCTAAAACTTGATTAATCTCAGTTGATGGATCAGTTAAAATTTGAGCAGTGATAGCTTCGTGGTCCGTTTTGAAAATGTGCTCGAAAGTATGTGAGTATGGACCATGGCCGATATCGTGTAAAAGAGCAGCGCATAACGCCACTAATTTTTCGGAGTCGTCCCATAAACCGTCGCCAGCTTCTTTGCTTGGATAATTTCGTTGGAAATTATCGCAGATTCGACGTGTGATTTCATAAACACCCACGGAATGGGTGAAACGTGAATGTTCCGCTCCATGAAAAGTTAATGAAGTTGTACCGAGCTGTTTAATTCGGCGTAAACGTTGGAATTCTTTAGTATTAATTAAATCTAAAATAACTTGATGTTGCACATAAATGTAATCGTGAATAGGATCACGTAACACTTTTTCTCTAGCAAGTAACGGCGATTGTTCGAGCAATAGAATCCCTCCTCGAAAATTTAGATAGTAAATAAGTTCGTAATACTTCTATTATAACGAACATTCGTAATTTAGTCATGACATAATGATGATTATAGGTAACGACATTCATTTAAATCTAAGTTATAATACAGTGAAACGATAAGGTGAATGGAGGAATTAAGTTGTATGGCAATCACGTTAGATAAACAAATTGCGATCCATTTGGAAACAATTAAAACACAAGAAGGCGAAGTTGAACGCTATGTCATCGAAACAACGGGACAACTCGTTCGTTTAGGCGATGGGATGTATATCAGATATAAAGAAGAAGACGCAGAGTCTGGTAAAAAAAATCCAGTTACCTTTAAATTGCAAGATGATGGTGAAATTCAATTAACTCGAGAAACAGATGATATACGCACAAAATTAATTTTTTTAGCGCAAAAAAAAATTAATGGGGTTTATAAAACAGCGTATGGTCGTATTCCAATTGAAATTGAAACAACGCAATTAAAAAGTCAGTTAAATAGCCAACCAATTTCGGGATCACTTGATATTGATTATCGCTTAACAACAAGCGGTGAATTGTTGGGAGACTATAATATACGATTGCAATTTACGGCATAAAAATGTATGATTAAGAGTAGACTTTTGGAAAGGACGTGTGCTAGTTGGAGCTTAAACAATTCGATGGCCAAAACAAAGACGAGTTATCAATGATCGAGGTTGCTCACGCAATCTTATCGCAACATGGTGACGTCATGGGTTTTGCTGACTTAACTAATGAAATCCAAACATATCTTGGTAAAAATGATTTAGAAGTGAGAGATCGCTTATCACAATTTTACACAGATTTAAATGCTGATGGTAGCTTCATTTCACTTGGAGAGAACTTATGGGGATTACGTTCATGGTATCCCTTCGATTCAATCGATGAAGCTGTTGCTCATGTAGAAGATGAAGACGATGAAGATCGTCCTAAACGTAAAAAACGTAAGAAAGTTAATGCTTTCTTAGCAGATGCCGCTGATGATGATGACGTTATTGATTACAATGATGATGATCCTGAGGACGACGATTTAGATGCAACTTATGAAGATGACGACGAAGATGATGATGAAGATACAGAAATTAAAGGTTATGATAAAGATTTAGATGAAATAGCTGATAGTAATTCTGATGATGAAGAAGAATTACCAGAA
Organism: Dellaglioa sp. CoH-57-MRSF-18; assembly: GCF_056781995.1. The sequence continues at coordinate 63,483 of NZ_JBXAXX010000005.1, read as the reverse complement.
GGTATTGAAGATCAATTATCTGAAATATCCGATGAAGATGCAGAAGACGACGAGGAAAATAATTAAAAGGACTTGACGATTTCGTCAAAACCCTGTAATATATTTTTTGGGCGCCTCGCAGGTATTTCTTGCGAGGACAAACGCACGGTTGATACAAGCTCCCTACACTGATTAGATTATTCTACTCGGCTTAGGGGGCTTGTTGTTTTTTATAGACATAATGAACAATAACTATCAGGCCACAAACACAGAATCCCCACAAAAATTAACCCAAAGGAGATTTATAATGACCAAATATATATTTGTTACAGGTGGCGTTGTTTCGTCAATTGGTAAAGGGATTGTTGCAGCATCTCTTGGCCGTTTATTAAAGAATAGAGGCTTGAAAGTTACTATTCAAAAGTTTGATCCTTATATCAATGTGGATCCAGGAACAATGAGTCCCTATCAACATGGGGAAGTTTTCGTAACTGATGATGGTACAGAGACTGATTTAGATCTTGGTCATTATGAACGTTTTATTGATATTAACTTAAATCAATATTCAAACGTAACGACTGGTAAAATTTATTCAGAAGTTTTACAAAAAGAACGTCGTGGTGATTATTTGGGTGCCACAGTTCAAGTTATACCACATATTACAAATACAATTAAAGAAAAAATTATGCGTGCTGGAACAACAACGGATTCTGATGTTGTAATTACTGAAATAGGTGGAACTGTTGGTGATATTGAATCATTGCCTTTCCTTGAAGCATTACGTCAAATGAAAGCTGATGTCGGTTCAGATAATGTTATTTATATTCATACAACATTGATTCCTTACCTAAAAGCTGCAGGTGAAATGAAAACGAAACCTACACAACATAGTGTTAAAGAATTACGCGGATTGGGTATTCAACCAGATATGTTGGTTGTTCGGACTGAAGAACATATCTCGCAAGATATGCGTAATAAATTAGCTAATTTCTGTGATGTTGAACCAGAAGCCGTTATTGAATCAATGGATGTTGATACATTATATACGATTCCTTTAGCGTTACAAAAACAAAAAATGGACCAAATCGTTGTTGATCATTTGAAATTAACAACACCAGAAGCAGATATGACTGAATGGCAAAAACTTGAAACACAAGTTTTAAATTTGAAGAAAACAATCAATATTGCGTTGGTTGGTAAATATGTTAAATTGCCAGATGCTTATATTTCTGTTGCCGAAGCATTGAAACATGCTGGATACACTGTTGATGCTGATGTTAAAATCACAATGGTTGATGCAGAAAAATTAGATGAAAGTAATATTGTTGAAACGTTGCAAGATGCTGATGGAATCATCGTTCCAGGAGGATTCGGTAATCGTGGACTTGAAGGGATGATTCTTTCAATTCAATATGCGCGTGAAAATAATGTTCCATTCTTAGGTGTTTGTCTTGGTATGCAAATGGCATGTATTGAATTTGCACGTAACGTTGTTGGGCTCCAAGGCGCACATTCAACTGAAGCTGTTCCAGAAACACCACATAACATTATCGACTTGATGACAGATCAAGAAGATGTTGAAGATATGGGTGGAACACAACGTCTTGGTTTATATCCATGTAAATTAAAACCAGGAACGGTAGCAGCTGCAGCTTATGATAATCAAGAAGTTATCCAAGAACGTCACCGTCATCGTTATGAATTTAATAACGAATACCGTGAACAACTTGCTGATAAAGGATTGGTTTTTGCTGGAACATCTCCAGATAATCGTTTAGTTGAAGTTGTTGAAATTCCTGAAAATAAATTCTTTGTGGCAGCTCAATACCATCCAGAATTTTTATCAAGACCACAACGTCCAGAAGGTTTATTCCAAGCCTTTGTGAACGCTACAGTTTAATAAATGTAATTGAAAGAGATAATAACAATTTGTTATTATCTCTTTTTTTATGTCTAAAAGGGTTGTATTTAATATGTGTACTATGTATTATAGTACACATGGATGAGGTGAGATAATTGCAAATTAATAAGACGAGTAGTAAACCGTTTTATGAACAATTGATATCAGGTATAAAAGAAGATATTTTTAAAGGAATTTTGCAGACAGAAGACAAGTTGCCGTCAGTTAGAGAAATGGCTAAAATTCATGAAATGAATCCAAATACGGTTAGTAAAGCGTATAAAGTTTTAGAATCACAGGATGTAATCGTGACAGTTAAAGGTCGAGGGACATATGTCAAAGCCAATAATGAGAGCAATCGCGATGAACGACAAATCCAAAAAAATCGTGAGGCATTGTTAGATACGATTAAAGAAGTGACCTATCTCGGTGTCCAAGAAGATGAGATTCAGGGTTGGGTTAAGTCGTATTTTGAAAAGGAGGACTAAGAATGGGATTTGAAATTAAAGGTTTATCAGAGAAAATTAGTGACAAAGAGATACTTAATGATATTAATATGTCTTTAGTCCCAGGGGAAATAGTGGGTCTAATTGGTCGTAATGGAGTTGGTAAAACAACCTTATTCAGATCAATTTCAGGCCAATACATACCAGATCAAGGTGATATTTTAATTGATGATCAATGGATGAAAGAAGATTCATCATTGAAGGAAAAACTCTTTTATTTAGATACACAGAATAATTTTTTAGACAGCTACACAATAGATAAGATTGTCGAATTCTATGAACTCGCTTATCAAACGTTTGATCGTCAAAAATATGATAATTGGGTCACAGAATACAACCTACCTAAACAAACAAAATATCGTCAATTTTCTAAAGGGATGCAAGGATTATTTAATATTATTTTGGCCTTTTCCACTGGTGCACCATATGTTATTTTAGATGAACCACTGGACGGGTTAGATGTAATTGTCCGTAAACAAGTTTTCCAAATTATTATTGATGCCGTTGCTGAAGACCAGCGAAGTGTACTTATTTCTTCACATAATTTAGAAGAATTAGATCGATTAATCGATCGCGCAATGGTTTTAAAAGATGGACATATTGTGAGTGATTATCGTTTGGAAGACACGCGTTCAGAATCACGAAAAGTTCAATTGGTGTTTAAATCAAAAGAAATTCCAGCTTTCATTAAAGAAAATAGCCGAGCAATGAGTATTCAAGGTCGTGTCGTCACTGTTTTATTTGAACACTATTCAGATGAAATTGAAGCTCAAATTGAAGCTGAAGATCCGGCATTATTCGAAGAATTACCGTTAACGTTGGAAGATTTATTCCGAGCAAGTCTTTCGGCTAAAGAAAATACCGGAGGTGGGAAGTAGTGACAGTTAATAGAAGATTGAATCAGATTATTTGGCAGAGATATAAGTGGATTGTTTTATCACTTGTTGCACTTATTGTGGTTGTTATGGGGTTTACACTACATAATTCGGTTGACACTACGGGAATAGACGCGGCCAATCTTACTTATACAGAGTTTGTTCAAAGTGAAAAAGATTCGGCAAAAGCGGATCATCGTAAAATAGGTTCAGTTAGCAGAGCAACATATGAAAAAAATAATATTAAAATAAAAGATGTAAGTATTCATGATGGTACATTTCAAAATGCAAAAACAGCACTAGTTATTTTTAGTCTGGGTGCTATCTTATTAGGGATATTTACTAATATGTATGATATGCAAACTAAATTTAATGAATTTATATTTTCAAGCTCATTTTCTAGAAAACGCATTTTCTTAAAAAAAATTGGTCTAATGTTACTACCTGCCTTACTTACTTTTATTGTAGGTTCAATTATAACAACATTTGTTGCTGATGTAGCTATCTCAGTAAGTAATCCAAATTTTATATCAGATAGAATGATACATTTATTCTTAGATAGTAGTCAATTGATTGCGCTATACAGTGTTGGCCTTGTGGTAGGTGTTTTAGTTCGTCGGGTTGTAGCATCTGTCGTCACTGCGTTGGGATTCACTGGCTCGGCCTTGATATGGTTTGCTTACTTTGAAGGATTCATTTTTGATCAAACGCAAGACATGTCTAATACTTATTATCTTGTACTAGGATTTATATACTTGATTGCTGGGTTATTGATGATAGTGATGGCAGTTCATTATTTCAACAAATTATCATTAGAACAGGATAGTCCTTATTTACAATTCGATTATTTAAAACTACCACTACTCATTTTTACAACGGCTTATATAGCTATTTTAATGGCTGTAGTTAATTATGATACAATTGGGGAAAAAATAGGATATGGCTTGATAAGCGGCTGTATTACAGTCATTGTTGCTTATATTGTTATTTATCGTCCACAAAATATTAGTCAAAAATTGCAACGTATTTTTTCGAAAAATAAAAAATAAAAGTAAAATGGCTACCTATTTCTCTAAGAATAGGTAGCCATTTTGACCTTACAGACTTGTTAGTATGTAATAAAAGGGAATTGTGCTAAACTACTGTTTATAGGAATGTAAAAGCAATTATTGGGAGGGATTCAATTTGAAAGAAATGTTAACAATAAACAATTTAACTAAAAGTTTCGGTAAAAAGGTAGTCCTCAAAGGTATTAATTTTACAATCGCAGAAGGTGAGATTGTTGGGCTTGTTGGTGCTAATGGCGCTGGTAAAACAACCATCATGAAATCAATTCTTGGATTATCAAATTACCAAACTGGAGAAATAACAATTGACGGTAAAATTGTATCAACAACTAGCCATCAAGGGTTAGAAGAAGTTGGTGCCTTAATTGAATATCCTGGTATCTATCCATTTTTAAGTGGCTATGATCATTTAAAATTATTCTCTGAAATCAATACCAAAGAAGAATTAGATGAAATTGTTGCTGATTTGCATATGACAGATTACATTAATCGTAAAGCTAAATCATATTCATTAGGAATGAAGCAAAAATTAGGAATTGCATTAGCTTTATTAAATAGACCAAGATTAATTATTTTAGATGAACCTATGAACGGATTAGATCCTCAAGCAACACGTGATGTCCGCGAACTTGTTTTAAAGTTATCTAAACGCGGGACAGCGTTCTTGATTTCAAGTCATATTTTAGGTGAATTAGAGAAAATTGTTGATCACTTTATTATTTTAAATGAAGGTAAAATAATGAAAGCAATGTCTACTACTGAATTAAGTGATAGTAGTAAGCGATATGTTTTACTAGAGACGACGTCAAACGAGCAAGCTAAAGTTCTTTTAAAGGCCGCTAATTATGAATTGGCAGTTGATCAAACAGTTAAAGTAAAGGTAGACGAACAAGATACTTTAGCAAATATTATCCAAGTGCTCTACGATAATAAAATTCAAATAAATGATGTACGTCATCAAGAACATGATATGGAAGAATCACTATTGAATTTATTAGATAGTAATGACGGAGGTAAGGCTTAATGTTAACTTTAGTTAAACAAGAATTATTTAAGTTAGGTAAAAAGAAATCTACAGCGATTATATCAGCGATATTACTTGTTTTTATTTTTGGGGTAGCACTTTTAACAAAAATATATAGTTCGATTTTCGATCCAGCAAGCATGGTACAAAGTGGATTTGGATCTATTCAATTAATTATTTTCATTTTAATTGCGTCAGCAAGTGTTATTATTGCTATGGAAACACAGTTTGGTACAATTAAGGATTTGCTTTATCGGAAATATTCACGTGGAGCTGTTTTAGCTAGTAAATGGCTTACAATATTAATCTATTCGATTTATTTGAATGTTTTAATATTCGTGGCTTCAATTATAGCTAAATTAGTGCTTTTACCAATGGTATCCTTGTCAGATAAAATAGATAACCAAACGATTGTTATGTCTTTAATAACAACGTTAGTGGGGAATTTTATTAGTACCTGGTTGATTTTAAGTTTGGTATTATTATTGGCTAGTATCTTTAGTAGTTCAGGTGCTTCGATTGCAGCTGGTATTGTTTTTTATTTCTTAACATCTATTTTATCAGGAATCCAAATGTTAGCTATTGCTAAATGGGATTGGATTAAATGGAATCCACTTAATATGATGAATTTAAGTAATCAGTGGGCAGACGGACAGGAGTTTGAAAAACTAACTCAATTAACGAATAACGAATTGATTATAGGTAATCTAGCTTATACGGCACTATTTTTATTTTTAGGTTATTTTGTTTTCAAACGTAAAAATGTTTAAAAAAAGTGTATCGTCAATTAATTTTTGACGATACACTTTTTTTGTCCAATAATTATGAGTAGCTTAAAATGACTATTACTAAAGATACAAGTCAAATACTGCAATCTGTGGAGGTACTAGGAATCGAGCTGAGATTCGAGATGTTCCAATACCACTATTAACATATAATTTTGTATTGTTCTTTAGTGTATAAAGGCCACTAGAGTAGCCACCATCTCCGTCATGATCAGATAATAATCCTTTATTAGTGAAAGGAATACGAATTTGGCCACCATGTGTGTGACCACTTAAAATTAAATCGACGGTATTAAATGAACCATTTGACAAACTAGGTTCATGAGCCATTAAAATATGGTACGTTGAATTGGATTTATCAGGAGCTACTGTCGTTTGGACATCGGGGATACCTAATTGAGAGTCATCTACACCACCCAACCAAATGGATGAATTTCCACCTACATTGATAGTCGTTGAACTATTTTTAAGGACAGTAAAACCACCTTGATTCATTACAGTAGTGTAAACTCTGGCTGCACCGCCACCGTAATCTTTATTTCCATATACTGCGTATTTTCCATAGGTTGATTTAATTTCACTTAGTTTTTGAACAATAGCTGTTACGGGATGGTATTGATTGTAATTGCTGAATAAATCACCTGTAAATAAGACCAAATCTGGTTTTTCTTGATTGATTTTATTAACAATTTTTCCGAAATTTTCAGGTGTATAATCATCTGCTATTTCGACATCACTAATTTGCACAATTTTAAGTTTCTTTTTAGTAGTATCTGCCTTATTTAAAGCAATATTTTTAACGACAACGCGGTAAGGCTCTATTTTAAATGCGTAAAAGGTACATGCGGCACTTACTATTAATAGGATGAAAATGACACTTAATATTTTTTTCTTCGTGATAGTATCATGCCTCCGTTTGATTAGTTAACTAAAAAAACCTACAGTAAGATTTTTAGTCTAAAACTGTAAGTTCTTCTTAAAACCTATATGGTTAGTTTTATTTATGAAATCCAAGAACTAATAGCTGACCAGATAGCGTTAAAAAATGAAACAATTGCGTCCCAAATTTTTTGTAGGAAGTTTCGATTTTCAGCTGTGTCTAATTTGCTGAAAATATCTTTAGCACCATCTTGAATATTTGTTGCAACTTTACTTGCTTGTGATTTGAAATTTGATGAATCTAAAGCACCTGAATCACGAATCTTGATTAACACGGCAATAATATCTTGTTTTTGATTATCAGTAATGACATTTGTTAAGTTATTATTTGTGATTTGGTTATTTACAATAGTAGTAATTTGATTATTTGTAATAGAACTACCTTCTTTAGCCATATCATTTTTAGCACCGGCTACAGCGTTATTCAATTGTGAATCAGTATACCCATCTTTGCTTTTATTGGCTTGTGTAATGTCACTTAAAGTCGACATTTCATTTTGTGCGGCAGTGACTTGTTTTGTATTTAGAGCGTCCCCGTTTGTAGCGAAGGCTGCATAAACACCAGCTAAAGCACCTGATCCATCTATTGGTGTAGCAGAAGTGACATAGATATTGGCATCAGTTACACCAGCTGTTAATGCGGCGTTTTTATATTGGTTTTCTGTAATTGTGGTGATGTTATTTTTACCATTGTAGTCTAAAATTTCAACGTTGATACCAGAACCACTGCTCGTTTTTTGAACCATAGCAGATGACCAGACACCTGAAGTTGATGTAAATGAGCCACCAGAACTATTGAGATATTTAACTAAAGTTGCGCCATTTACGGGTAATGTCGAATATGAAGAACTACCGTTTAAGCTAGCTGTTAAAGTTGAAAGTGTTCCTGATTTTTGTGAATCTGTTAAACTTGTTCCTAATGTGACAACTGGATTTGACCAGTCAGTTGTTGTGCCCGATGTTGATGAAGCTGAGCTTGAATCATTAGTTGCAGCAGAGGCAACAGATCCTAGACTCAAGACAGCTAATGTTGTAAGAGTTACTGTATAAATTAATTGTCTGAATTTCATAATGGTTTGCTCCTTAAATAGCATGTATTTTAATTTTATTATACCTATCTGATGAAGGAATCATAATAATTGAGTTTGAATAATAGAAAAAATTAAGATTTATCATCATTGAGAGATTTCTTTGTAAGTGAGACAATGAGCGCATCATTTAATCTAGCAACATAATTTTGAGTAGTATGGTATGACTAATTTAAATAAAACTAACGACTGAATGGGAGAATAACGATGACAAAAAAGATGACGGATACCTTTAGATTCAGGCGGGGATTGGAATTGAAAAATAGAATCTTAATGGCGCCAATGACCGTTAAGATGAGCTACTATGATGAAGTTGTTACACATGATGAATCAGATTATTATGCACTACATTCAGGCGAAGTTGGGGCTGTTATTACGGCAGCTACCAGTGTCCAAGCAAATGGAAAAGGTTGGGAAGGCTCACTTGCCATCTATGATGATAAGTTTATTCCCGGGCTAACGAGATTGGCATCGGCAATCAAAAAGAATGGGACTAAAGCTATTTTACAAATTTTCCATGCGGGTCGTATGACAAATTCAACGGTACTTAGAGGACAATTACCAGTTTCAGCCAGTGCTGTTGCGGCAGAAAGACCAGACGCAGAAATTCCTAAAGCATTGTCAGAAACTGAAATTTTAGAGTTGATTGAATCCTTTAAATCAGCAACAAAACGAGCAATTAAAGCGGGATTTGATGGCGTTGAACTGCATGGTGCGAATACGTATTTACTACAACAATTTTTTTCACCACACTCAAATAGACGTCATGATGCTTGGGGTGGCACGCTTGATAAGCGATTTAAATTCATTAATGATGTAGTTGATGGTGTTATTGAGAGTGTTGATCAATCAGGTGTAAAAGATTTTATTGTTGGTTACCGCTTTTCGCCTGAAGAATATGAAAAGCCAGGTATTAGTATGGAAGATTCAATGATTTTGATTGATAAACTTGCTGATAAAAAATTAGATTATCTACATATCTCATTAGGTAAGTATAATAGTGTTTCGAGAAATATAAATTTCAATGAAAAATCAAGAATGGATTATGTCCAAGAAAAGATAAATGGTCGTGTTCCATTAATCGGGGTAGGAGATGTTCGGACTCGGGAAGATGTTAATGGTGTTTTGGCTAACGCTGATTTAGTAGCCGTTGGTCGTTCACTCTTAATTGATCCTAAGTGGACATCAAAGTTATTGAATGGACAAGAAGAAACTATAAAAAGAACCTTAGCTAAAAATGATCGGGAAAAATTAATGGTTAGCGATGGTGCTGTTGAATTTTTAAAAGATATGATGCCTGAGCGGTTAGTTGATTAAAAAACAAAACTAAATCTAGACAAATAGTGTGTTGCAAATTTAATTTGCCGCATGCTATTTTTAGTTGCGGCCCTTTCAACTAGCGGTTGCCTGTTGCACCCCTTGCTGTATGCTAATATTTGAGATGTTAAATAGAGGAAAGAAGGTTATAGGGATGAAAATTATATTTGCGGAACAACTCGTTAAAATACGTAAAGAGAAAAAAATGTCACAAGAAGAATTGGCAAATCAATTGTTTGTATCAAGACAAGCTGTATCAAAATGGGAAACAGGAGAAGCTGAACCTGATTTGGGAAAAATTGAATCGGTAGCCAAAATTTTAGACGTCCCTGTAGAAATATTACTTTTTGGTGGCGATGCCAGTGAAAAAAACGTCAGAGTTTAAAACTAGAATTAAACGATTTATAGAAGAAGATGAATCAGATAAAGATTGGCACGAAAATCATAGATGGCGTGAGTGGCAATATAAACCGATTAATAATGGGTGGGAATTCCTAGCTCGCTATTACTGGATTATTTTTGCACTCATTGGCATGATTGCATGGGGGATTATGGGTCTAAAATAGATATGATAATAAAGAAGCTTTCAATACTTGTCTACAAACAAGTATTGAAAGCTTCTTTATTTTACCGGAACAACTTTTATTTCAGTTGAGTCATCATGAATGACAATGTATAACGTTTGAGTTTCTTCTTTATCAAAGAAACCGAGATTAATACAGGGTAAACCATCGATTTCTTCCACGCCAACGAAACGATCCGTAAATATCTGACGAACCATTTTACCCATTTCTTTATGGGCATTTGCTTTAGCGGCAGCTGTTTTAAGTGTAAATCCAGAGTCTAAGTAAGATTTAATTAATCGAATAATTGATAAGGTATGGTAAGAATATTTTCTATTCTGATTTTTATTAGTATTAATAGAATCAATAAAGCCTTTTTGTTCCCAATAACGAATTTGACTCTGAGTGAGCCCAGTTGTTTCGGCAATTTCACCGATTCCGATTGAAAATGTATCATTCTTCATAATAACGGCCATTCTTTTTGCATAATCTTTAATGTTTGCAATATCGTCCATATCTGCCAAACGAATATACCTCCTAAATAAAAATTTATCTAACAATCTCATTGTGATGTTTACTATACTGATTATATATATATTAAAACGTTTGTCAACTTACTTGACATTAAAGCGAGATAGTCTTATATTAGTCTTCGAAGATAAATTAAAGAAAAAGAAGGTTTTAAGTATGGATGGATTAGATGCAAAGGGTAAACCATATAATCGCCCCATGCTAATTGCAATTTTATTAGTAGGGACATTTTGTACGGTTTTGAATCAAACAATTTTAGCAACTGCATTTCCAACATTAATGGATGAATTTGACGTAACAACGTCAACTGTTCAATGGTTAACAACAGGATTTATGTTAGTCAACGGGATTTTAATTCCAGTTAGTGCATGGTTAAGTAGTCGTGTAAATACCAAATGGTTATACATAGGTGCTATTGGTATCTTTGAATTAGGAACAGTTTTAGCATTTATCGCACCTAATTTTGGGGTATTGTTAACAGCTCGCTTAGTTCAAGCAGTCGGTGTTGGGGTAACAATGCCTTTATTACAAACGATTATGCTTTCAATTTTCCCACCCGAAAAACGTGGTGCTTCAATGGGACTTGCCGGTTTAGTTATCGGACTAGCTCCTGCAATTGGACCTACACTTTCAGGTTGGGTTATTGATAATGCTTCATGGCGTGATCTTTTTGGTATGATTATTCCATTAGTAGGAATTGTTTTTGTGGCTTCTTTCTGGTTTATGAAACCGGTCATCAAAACACACAAATCTAAAATTGATGTCTTATCATTGATTTTATCAACAATTGGATTTGGTGGCTTACTTTATGGATTCTCAACAGTTGGAGATAACGGCTGGGGAAGTACCTCAGTACTTAGTTTCCTTGTTGTGGGTGTTATTTTTATTGGTTTATTCATATGGCGTCAATTAACAATGGAAAATCCTTTCTTGGAATTACGTGTTTTTGCTTCCCAAGAATACACAATTGCAGCCGTTTTAAGTTCAATTGTTAACATGGCTATGATCGGTGTTGAAATGATTCTACCAATGTATCTCCAAATTGTACGTGGAGATAGCGCATTTGAGTCAGGATTAACCTTATTGGCTGGTGCTTTAATGATGGGGATTATGAGTCCGATAACGGGACGATTATTCGATATTTATGGTGCTAAGAAATTGGCAACTGGTGGTATGTTCTTATTAACACTTGGTACAATTCCATTCGTTTTCTTAACAAAAGATACGCCAACTTTATACATCACAATTATGTATGCAGTTCGTATGTTTGGGATTTCAATGGTTATGATGCCAACAACAACATCAGGGATGAATGCATTACCAGCTAACTTGATGGGTCATGGAACGGCTGTTAATAATACAGCTCGTCAAATCGCAAGTTCAATCGTAACAGCGGTTATGATTTCCGTTCTAACAAATGTAACAACAGCTGCATTACCAGCTAAATCAATGCTTAAATCGGCACCATTAGATTACAAAACAAAAGCTATTGATGCGACATTAAGTGGTTATCATGCTGCCTTTATCATCGCAGTCGTTTTCTGTGTGGTTGGGCTCGGATTTTCATTCTTCTTAAAATCAAAACAACAAGTTTTAAAAAATGGAGGTAATAAATAATGATTATTTTATTATTAATTCTTTCAATTATTTTATTCTTCCTTACGTGGAACCTCATCCGTAATAATGTACTGAGCTACATTTTAGGTGGCATTTTTGCACTTTGTATTATTCTTACAGGTGGCTTAATTGTTGCTAACTACAGTGCACATTATGGAATGGAAAAAGTAACGACAACTAAGACAGAACAATTAGCTTCTAGTTCTAAAGAGATGGACATGTTACTATATCAGCCTATCGGTACAGATGGATCTGAAAAAGTCGTTATTTATAAAAATACGGCATCACAAAAGAAAACAAAGGCAACTAAGACAGACGATACAACTAGCAAGATTGTTGAAAATGCTAAGAGTAACAAATTAGTTACTAAAGAAACCCGTTGGACTTATAAAGGTAATGGGTATCGATTAATGTTTGGTATCGCTAATAACGATAAAACTTTAGTAAAACGTACGCATACATTCTACGTTAAAAAGAGTTGGACAACATTAACGGTTAAGCAAGCTAAGGCCATGCCTAAAATTGCTAAAGTAGAAGCAGCTAAAATGAATACAAAGGCAGGAAAAGCTAAACTTGCTGCGGATGGTGCTACTTTTGTTAAAGCAGCTGTCACAAATGCTATGATGAAAGATGCATCAATCTCGAAAGCTGATCAAGCTAAGATTGCAGAACAAGCAACAACAATTTTCAAGGCACAAACAAAAGCAAAAGTAATGCAAAACGTATTAAAAGAAGTTAAAGAAATTAAATAAACCGTTATTTATTTAGTAACCACACTAGTTTATCCAACTAATGTGGTTATTTTTTTAAATTAAAACGTGAATTATAAAATAAACAATGCTATAATACGTTAATGGCATAAACGATAAAGGAGTTTCTTTGAATGAAAAAGAAAATTATAATTTGGATTGTCAGTATTTTAGTGTTATTAGCGGTTGCAATTACAGGGGGTAGTTTCTATCTCTATCACTATGCCATTCAAAATACAGAAAAAACATTAACGGGAACATCAAAAGGAACACCAAAGCGAACAATTGAAGCAAAAAAATGGTTGGCCAGTACTAAAAAAGAAAACTGGACAGAAACATCAGCAGGTGAAAATTTAAAATTAGTTGCTGACTATGTACCGGCGGCAACTAAATCTTTAAAAACAGTTGTTGTGGCACATGGTTACATGGAAAATAAAGAAAGTATGGCTTCATATATAAAATTATTTCATGATAATGGCTATAACGTTTTAGCGCCAGATGATCGAGGCCAAGGTAAAAGTCAGGGCGATTATATTGGTTTCGGATGGAAAGATCGCTTAGATTACATTAAATGGACCAAAAAATTAATTGCCGAAAAGGGAACAGATCAAAAGATTGGCTTGTTTGGAGTTAGCATGGGTGGTGCTACTGTCATGATGATGAGTGGTGAAAAGTTACCAACTCAAGTTAAAGCAATTGTTGAAGATTGTGGTTATACAAATGTTGAAGATTTGTTAGCTTATCAATTGAAACTCCAATTCAATTTACCAAAAGAACCATTAATAACAACTTCTAGTTGGGTAACTCAGTTACGTGCGGGCTACTCTTTTGCAGAAGCTGACTCTGTTAAACAATTAAAGAAAAATAAATTACCAACATTATTCATTCATGGCGACAAGGATGATTTCGTTCCTAGCGCAATGGTTTATGACAACTACAAAGCCTCAGCAGGTACGAAGGAATTGTGGATTGTGAAGGGCGCAGGTCACGGAAAAGCGTTCAGTAAGGATCCAGAATTATATACTAAAAAAGTCGTTAAGTTTATGAATGATAATTTAGATTAATAATAAAATCATTTATTTTTTAAATAACATCAAAAAGTGTGGGGGTACCCTCTATTTTTGATGTTTTTTTTTGTCTGTATCATGCTATCATATTAGTTATTATAGATGAACTTTGGGGAAAATAGGTGGGGGCCAACATGAAAATTAATAATAAATTAAAATTAACACTACTAACTTTTGGGTTATTCTTTTTAGTTAATGTAACAAGTATCAAGGCAGATGCGGATTATGATTCTGCAAAAGCATCAGCACCTCGAGCAATTTTAATGACAAATTTATTCCAGACGGGTACTGGTGCTGGAGTAGTAGCAACTAGTGGTATGGTCGAATTAACCGATACCAATAAAGATCCTAATTCGACTAATCTGGCTGCTAAAACGATGGTTAAAATTACGGATGCTAAGAATCAAAAAGCAGCAATTTGGTCAACAGACGAAAATTCATTTGATATTAATACAAGTAGTAAAGCTTCTATGTGGATTTATTTTGGTAGCAAAACGAATACTGCTGGGGATGGGATGGCACTTGTTTTTCAAAATGATGCAAAAGGAAATGCTGCTATTGCAACTAAAGCAGGTGAAACGTTAGGTGTTTGGGGAGACGATTCAGTGGGTACGGGATCCCCCAATAATACTGCTAGAGGCGCTATTCAAAATAGTTGGGCGCTAGAATTTGATACTCATTTGAATAATGGTAATAGTTCAGGAAACGGATTTGATTTAGATCCTAGTTTAGCACCTAACCATATTGGTAGTGGGTATCCAGCTGTTGAGGCAACATACACGGATAATCATACAATCTCTTCTTCAGTTAAACTAAATCATTTAGGCCTTATTAATTATAATGGGTTCTTATCAAATCGGGCATGGCATCATGTGACAATTGATTATAAATCAGTGAGTGCGAGTGCTGGGTCAATGACATATACGATTGATGATAAAAAACCAATTTCAGGAACAGAAGACTTGGATCCTACTGAAGATACAAGTCAGACAGGGCAGACGGCAAGTGTTCCAATTGATAAATCGAAATTTAATTCTACAACGGGTAAAATCCGTTGGGGATTTACAGGGTCAACGGGTGACTCTTTTGAAAATAACTTAGTTATGTTTGAAACTGTACCAGGTCTTGTTAATGCGACTGCGGTACAAACTATGACGGATATTACACAAAATAACAAGGATGTCTCGGCTAATGGAGAAGTAAAAGCTGGAGATAAAGTAAAATTCAACACTACCGTAACTTACGATAGTGGAAAACAATCGTGGACAGGCATAGGTGGATATTTAAAATACCCGGCTAATAATATAAAATGGACTGGGTATGAAATACCTAACGATTTTGGTACAGGAAAATTTCCTAGTAATATCTATGGAAGTGACCCTGCTGGGTTATCCGGCGCGCAAATACCTGAATTATCTACACCTGGACAAAGTTCACATATTTCATTTATCGGTGAAGTAATGCCAGTTGAAGTGGATACACCAGTGACTGTTTCAGCAGGTCAATTCATCGGAAGCAATGCAATGATTGATTCTAATCCTATTAGCTATACGATTAAAGCATCACCAAAAACAGCCTTAACGATTGATGGCCTTAAAGATATTGATATTAATTATGGAACGGATGCGACGATTAGTGGAACGGTAAAATCTAGTTTAGGTGGAACTTTTGCTAAAGGAACAACGGCCAGTGTGACACTTAATGAGGATACAACACCTATTAAGGGTGATGTCGCAACGGATGGTACATTTAACGTAACGATTCCAAAGGACAAACTAACCACTGGCGAATATTCTTATAATGTTCAAGTAACAGATCCAGATGGTAATACGACGCAAAAATATACACAAAAAATTAATATTAAACCCGTTTTAACTTTAAATGATAATAAAGGAACCGTTGTAGCGCCATATACATTGATTTTCCAAGTAGCTGATAATAGTGCAGCGTTAACAACGTACTATAAAGAAGGAAGTACTGGAACACCTGTTGAATTAGAAAAATATACAAATACTAAACCAGGTTCGACACAAGATCATAGTGTAGCACTAGATACAACTAAGTTTGCCATTGGAACGCACGAGTTAACTATTTATTCGGTTGATTCTGAAGGAAACATTTCTAATAACCAAACAATCTCTGTTGTCGTAGGATTGTTGAGTATTTCATCAGATGATTCAATTAATTTTAATAATAAAATACCAGCGAAAAGAAGTATTTTAAACCGTGCTTCAAGCTATATGCTTAAGTTAGAAACGTCAGCAGCTAAAAACTGGACATTGTCTGTGACTGCAGGACCACTAACTGCAGCAAGTGATAAAAGTACTTTAAAGCATTCAACTATTGGGTTTCGTAATTCAAATCAGGAAAACACGTTACCGCTTTCTCCAACGTATGGTACAATAGTGTCTACAGGAGTAGGTCAAGCAACTACGGTTGAAAAAAGTTGGTCAGCAGATTCTGGAATTGTATTGGATGTTGAACCAAGTGAAATTAAAGTAGCTGAAACCTATAGTTCTGAATTAGATTGGACGCTAACGAATGTACCAAATAATTAATAATAAACTTAATTGTCGGTTAAATTCAAATGTCCGGGGGGAGATAGGATTATGACAATATTACGGCTGAAAGCTGTACTTTTTACAGGTGTGTTAGTGACATTAGGGCTTAGCTCTACAGGTGTTAATGCTGATGATTATTCTAACGCAGTGGCATCGGCACCAGACGCATTAGTATCAAATGGACTTTTGACACCTGGAACAACAGGAACACAAAATAATGCAAAAATTGTAACATTCGATGCTAGTGGTAATGTTGTTTCTGAAACAGCAGATAACGCAGATAAATCAATTATAAAAATTACGGATGCAACTAACCAAGTGGGATCTGCCTGGTCTACAGCAAACAATAAATTTAATCTTAATAAAAATAATAAAATGTCAATGTGGATGTATTTCGGTAATCAGGGTGCTAATTCTGGTGATGGGATGGCTTTTGTTTTACAAAATGATAGCCGTGGTCTCAGTGCTATTTCTGGTGGAGGCGAATCATTAGGTGTTTGGGGTGTTGATAAAGGTGGATCAGAATCTACCGTTGCAGGAACAGCTATTAAAAATTCATGGGCGTTAGAATTTGATACACATAAAAATAGTGAGGCAAGCAAGGGTAACGGATTTGATAATTTAAACACTATCCAAGACAATCATCTGGCAAGCAATTATCCTAATCAAAGGGCTACTTATGAACAAAATGGTTTTTTAAGTAAGTATAATAAATTAACTCATGATGGACTACTTGCTGTCGCTGACTTATCTAATGGAAGATGGTGGCATGTGTCAATTGATTATAAATCAACGTCTACAACTGCCGGCTCAATGACCTATACTATTGGAGATAAAGTCCCCGGTACGGGTGATGTATTAGGTGGTGGTCTTGCAAAGACAGTTCCAATTGATAAAAGTAAATTTGCGAGCACTGATGGTCAAGTGACTTGGGGATTTACGGGCGCAACAGGCGGTAACTGGGAAACAAATTTAGTGATGTTTGAAGAAATATCTGATTTAGTTTCTGTTACGGCGACGCAAAAAGTGACAGATACTACCCAGAACAATAAGGACATTACCGCATCAGGAATTGCTAACAGCGGGGATAAACTTAATCTTCAAACAACTTTGAAATACAATGATGGAAAGCAAGATTGGAAAAAAATCGTTGCTTCGTTAAAAACGCCTAATGCTGTGACGTTAGACAAAGAAGGTATCATTAAATACGCCGATGGAACAACGCAAACATTTGATACAACAACTAAAGATGGTGTCATTACATCAAGTCTAAATAAAAACTTATCAAAAAGTAATGATACAGCAACGATCAGTATGAATGGGACAGCTAAAATTGTTGCTACAGATACCAAAGTAACAAGTCCAATTAGTACATTTAATGGTCAAAATACGATAGTAAGATCTCAGCTAGCTACGTTTACCATTAAGGCATTAAAGCAGAAGATGACACTTTCAGGATTGCTTGATAAAACAATTGATAGTGGTCAGTCGATTAAAGTTACGAGTAACGTTAAAACAGATACACTAATGGAAAATGATAACGTTACGATAACAACGATGCTGAATGGTAAAGCCTTTAGTGATAAATCAATGCTATTCAATAAGTTGGGTAGCATTGACTACGCTGAAGTGCTGCCTGCAGATAAGTTAAACGTTGGAAAAAATACTTATACGGTAAGTGTTGAAGATCAATATGGTAATTCAGTAACGGGTCAAGAAATTATCACTGTTAATGATCCAGGTGTTTTAGAAATAGCATCGGTAACGGGTGCATTAAATTTTGGACAAAGTGATATTCCAATACCCAACGAAGAAACAACCTATAGCCCTGTAGAAGAATTAAGTATACAGGTAGTTGCATCGGTACCAGGTACATGGAATTTAAAGCTGACTGGAACTGATGTTGTTGGAGCCAGCGGCACTGTGCTAAAAGATGCATTAATTTACAAAGAAAAAGCGACAGATATTGGGACACCTTTAAAAGACCATTCGATAGATATTGCGGGTGGGAACTCATCTCCTAACCAGATAACTAAAACGTGGGCAAAAGATACGGGAATTCTATTGCGTGTTAAACCTAGCGAGGTTAGAAGTGAAGAATATGATGCTTCAGTGCAATGGAATTTGAGTAATGTACCAACTAAATAAGTAGTATTAGTGAAAAAGGATAACAAAAGTTATCCTTTTTTTATTTATGTTTTGCAATTATTGCCATCTAGGATATTATGGACTATGTAGAGAGAATACGGAGGATAGATAACTAATGAAAATGACCGTTGAACAATTCATGTCCGCTATTGAGTTAGAGGCGTACACAAAGATTTTTTATACTGCCACACCAGAAGATGTCCAAGCGATTGGTGTACCAGAATTATTCGCTAAGTGTTATGCTGATTTAGAAAACAATGTACGGGATGGTAAGCTTGTAGAAGTTCAATTGATGATTGAATATCCTGAAGGTACCGCAATTTTTACACTTGAAGCAAATATCCTTAATTTACCATACAAATATTATAAAAAGTTACCCAGCTTCTTTAATGAAGTAACAGATGAAGCAGAAGTTAATGTCTATCTGATTGTTGAGTCACCAATTCTGAACGCATCTAAATTAAGAATCGATGAAATTACATCTGTGACTAATTATTTAGAAAACCCCAGTGATCATAATATGACAAGCACAACTATGATTGCTGAAAAGATAGCTTTCCTTGAAAATCCACCTATTATTGAAGAAAAAGAACCAGTTGTCGTTGAAAAGAAAAAGAAAGCTCCAGCTAAGAAAAAACCAGCTGTTAAAAAGAAACCAGCAGTTAAAAAGACGACGGCTACAAAAAAAGCGACAACAAAGAAAAAAACGACAACTGTAAAGGCGGCAGCCAAGAAAAAGCCCGTGGCCAAAAAGGTACCCGCTAAAAAGAAACCGGCTGTAAAGAAAGTAACTACTAAGAAAAAAGCACCAGCCAAGAAAACTAAATAAAAAAACGCCGATATTATCGGCGTTTTTTTGTCTAATTATTTAATGAAGAAATAGTAAACGAGTAGCAAGGCACCTAAAATAATACGGTACCAACCAAATGGTTTGAAATCTTTCGACTTGATGTAACCCATCAAGAATTTGATTGCAACAATTGAAACTAAGAATGCGACTACACAACCAAGTAATAAGACGGCTGTTTGATCACCGGTAAAGCTATAACCATTATGGAAGTATTTAACTAATTTGAGTAGACTGGCACCGAACATAACTGGAATTGATAAGAAAAATGAAAATTCAGCAGCAATGAATCGAGAAGTCCCTAATAAAATGGCACCTAAAATAGTTGCACCAGAACGTGATGTTCCGGGAATTAAAGCAAGAACTTGGAAAACACCGATTAGTAACGCTGTTTTGTAAGTAACTTGATTGAATGATGTAATAGAAGGAACAGCATCGGCTTTTTTGTTTTCAATAATAATGAATAAAACACCATAAATAATTAACATTAAGGCAACAACTGGGAAATTATATAATTTCGCATTTAACCAGTCATCAGCAACTAACCCAATCACAGCAGCTGGAAGTACAGCTACAATGACTTTACTCCATAGAGACCACGTATCTCTTTTTTCTAATTGCGATTTTTTTGGAGAAAAAGGATTTAATTTATGGAAATACAACACACAAACTGCTAGGATAGCGCCCAGTTGGATAACAACGAAGAACATTTCCATGAAAGCAGCATTTTCTTTTAGTTGTAAAAATTCGTCAACTAAAATCATATGTCCCGTTGAACTAATAGGAAGCCATTCTGTAATTCCTTCGACAACTCCCAAAATAATAACTTTTAACATAACAATAATATTCATACAAATAGATTCCTTCCAAAATTTTATTTAACTGCTCTAGTATACCTAATATGAAAATTAAAAACCATAAAATTAAATAAACCTTATGCTTTTAGGCATAAGGTTTATTTGTGAATATAAGATTTTAGTTAAGATTAATTTTATAGGGCTTTTTTGTTACCGCGACGTGCAATTGCAGGGAGGATTAAACCTAATGCAACTAAGACAAGTGGTGTGACAATATTAAGTGTTAATTGGAACAAGTAGTTAGAAGGGCTATCTGAGTAGTTTAATTTAGGAACAACTCCTAGGATACAAGCGAATGCAGTGAATAAGAAACACCAAGCACCAACAATGTAACCAACGACAGGATTCTTAACAAACTTGTAACCGGCTTTGAAATTCTTCAATTGTTTGTTTAATAGCATGTAAGCGAAGAATACCCAGAGATAACGCATAGGCATGACAACCGCATTTAGGTTCAATAACCATTTGTATAATGCGTTCATGTTACCAATCCCGATTGCAGGAATGATAATTAAAATACTAACTAAAACACCAGTCATGGCATAACCATTAACGGGAGTTCCTTTTTTATTAAGTTTTGACAAGCTTTTAGGAATGAAGTTTGGATCAGCATCACCTAAAAGAATTTTTAATGGTGCATCAATTGAGAAAGCAAGCGCTGAAATTTGAGCCATCGCATTGGCAATTGCGTATAGAATCATGAATAAATTACCTACGTGATAGAAACTACCAAGACGTAAGAAACCTTCGTAAGGACCATTTGTGATTAAATCATCAGGGATGTTAGTTCCGTTAAATAAGAATCCCATAGCGAACGAACCTAAAATAGCACAGATGGCAACCATTGCGGCCAATGCTAACATTCCTTTTGGAAATTCTTTAGCTGAGTTTTTTGTTTTATTAACATAGGGAGAAATCTTTTCAGCACCACCAACAGCGAAAACTAACATTGAAATCGTTGTGAAGTAGGCGAAGTTAAAGTTAGGTAGATATGATTTAATGGCACCCATATCAGGTGTTTGAATTTTAGCATGCGTCATGAATGGCGCTGAAACTGCCAACAAGATGAATAATAATGACATAACGAACATTGCTGTTCCGGCAACACTACCAATTCGACTTAAAGTAGCAAGTCCCTTTGAGGCAATCCATAAGAAGAAAATGAAAATGACTAAGCCCATAAGTGAAACGGTCATAGCAGAAGTTTCATTAACGAAATTTCCGTTACCTTTGAATAACCAACTAAAGGCAATTAAAATACCTTGTGGTTTTTGTGCTAGGTAAGGAATATGTACGACCCAATAAGTCCAAGCTGCATAGTAGGCAAGTCTCTTGGTTGAAGTTTCTTTCACCCATGAAGACACACCACCGCTGGCATCTTTAAATGTTGAGCCTAATTGACCAACAATTAAAGTATAAGGAACAAAGTAAAAAATCATGATTAAAATCCAAGATGTAATAACAGTGAGTCCTTGGTTAGCAAAGTTGTTAAAGACATTTGCAAGTCCCCAAACGGAAACGAATGCAATTAAAGCAACGTTATACCAACGTAATGTTTTTTCTGATTCTAGCAAAATAATAGCCTCCATATGGATAAAATATTTTATGATACTGGTGCAGTGATAGCTATGGTTAAGTATAAAGAAAAATGAAATAAAGTACAATCAAATTTTGTGATACATACTATAAGAAGTAAATATAATTATGATTAAAATGTCAAAAAAACACATCTAGGTCGCAAATGTTGAATGTTGTCTACCGAATATAGATGATATTATAACGGTAATTGGTTAACGACATAAACTAAAAAGAGAATCCTGGGGGATTATTATGAAACCAAAAAATAGAATTGTGATAGGTAGTTTGTGTGCGATGATGTTGTTCGGGGGAACAGCGTTGAATGAAACTATATCAGCAAGTGAACAAGAAGAAGCAACTAGTTCAAGTATTGCGACTATAAAAGAGCAAACTTTAGAAAATGTATTAAGTGAATCAACAGAATCAAATAAGGCAGATTCTAGTAGCTCAAGTAGTAGTGTATCTGATGAAAAAATAGATTCAGAAGTTGATACGACAAATGCAACAAGTTCAGAATCAGCGTCGTCTACACTATCTAGTGAAAAACTAGATAGTCAAAAAGACGAAAAGAAACAAGTAGAACAGGCTAAAAAACAAAGTAGCACAACACGTACGTTATTTGATGATTATAAAAATGCAGAGATTGTAGGGATGTTTCTGGGTGGAAGTAAAAAAACGATTAGCATTGACGATGTACTTAGCAAAGAATCAACAATAATGCCTGCAGATGCAGCGTTAGCTGACCTATTTTATAGTCAGGATGATGCGGGTAATGGAAATAGCGTTGATGGCTCAGGAACACCAGAAGGATCACCTGGGTACTATCCTGCCGTATCTTTAGATAACTACGTATTCAATGTGCAAGTAACCAAACCAGATAGTACGGCAACAATTTACGCACCTTTTCATCCAACATCGTATGATCCAATAGAAACACTCATGCAAGCACCAGTTACAATTAAAAATTCTGATCTAGCAATTGGGGAAAATAAAGTTGAGCTTACAGCTACAAGAGTAATAGGTGGGGGAACTAGTTTTCCAACTAAGGGAACTATCATTGTAACCATACCAAATCCTAAGATTAAAGTAGATGCAATTGCAGGCGATAAATTAGACAGTACGACTAATACGGATATCCCAGTAGTTGATGTCGCAAGTACTGAGTACCCAGTGAGCTACACGGTGAATAGTGATCATGCAACGACCTTAACAACTCAAATTACAGATTCTTATGGTGATGTAGCACACACCAGTCAATATAAGGAGGAGTACGATAATAGTAAAACGCTAGGTAAAGATCATACTAATACGATTAAGATGACCGACTTGACGGTTAAACAACATACAATAACCGTCACAACAACGGATGATCAAGGTAATGCGACTGTTAAAAAATTCATCCTTAATGTTAAAAAACCAACTAAAACGTTAAAAATTAATAGCATTAATAATTTAAATTATGGAGATAAAATTAAAATACCAAATGAAAAAACCAATTTAACACCATTAATTGGTCTTAATGTGGACCTTTCAGCTGTGGATGCCGGTAACTGGGTGTTGACTGTAAAATCAACAGGATTAACTGATGATCCAGATGCTTTGGTCTTTAAAAGTGATGCCAATGCTACAGAGCAAATCATTAATGATGCTGGCATAACCGTTTTATCAGGTAATGGTGTAAATGATACAGGAAAGGAGTTTAACGATGATGGAACCGGTATTTTGTTAAAGGCAGATCCATCAAAGCTTAGAGCAACTGCCTATAAAGCAGACTTGAATTGGACATTATCAAGTGTCCCAGTAAAATAACGTCAAAAAATGACACCTAACACGTAAATGTTGGTCGTTTTAAATGAAATAATTTTGGTATTATAATTTTATAGAAAAGAATAACTAAATAAGAATTAAGTAATTATGACTGTCAAAAGAAAACACTTAACCATGAAATATTGACCGTTTTTAGGTCAAATATCGACTATAGTGAGTGTATACGAAAAATGGGGGAAACAATGATGAAAAAAACTTTATTAACAACAGTAATGATTAGTGGTGTGGTATTAGGTTTCGGAACAATAAGTAAGGTATCTGCAGCAGATACTGCTACATCAAAAGATACAACGGCAAGTGCCACGTTTACAGCTGGCGGAATAGATCCAACAGATCCTAATAGTGCATCATTGTCAATTACAAATGTCACAAGTAAAGTTGATTTTGGTAAAGAAGCAATTTCTGCAGCGAATACTACATTAAATTCAAATAGTGGTATTAATGTAAGTGTTAGTGATCTTCGTGGAACATTTGTTGGTTGGAGCGTTAAGGTTAGTGGTACACCATTTATGAGTGTTGTAGATACTGTTGCTGATCCTACAGCTAAATCTGTAGAACTAGAAGGTGCTACATTGTCACTCCCTGATGGTACTGCATCGAATAATATTGGTGACGTACCTGAGGTAACAGCAACAGCTACAGGCAACGTCTTAGATGGTGGTGCAACAATTAGTGCACCTGTTGACAAAGGTGCAGGGGAAACTACAACAAGTTATGCACAAAAGGGTATTAACTTAGGGGTTGTTGGTGGTACAGCACATGCTGCTGCATACTCAACAACATTAACTTGGACATTGACTGACGCTCCTGCTTAATTAGGTTAGAGTCGGGTGAAATATTAAAAAAATTTGGGGGAAATATATTATGAAAAAAAGTTTAACAAGTTCATTATTAGCAACAACAATTTTAGGTGCAGGTTTAGCAGTATCAAGTAACGTAAATGCTGCAGATACTGTCTTACCAGATAGTGCAACAACTGACGGTTCAGTAACATTTACACCAGGTACAGATCCAACAGACCCAGTTGACCCAACAGACCCAGTTGACCCAACAGATCCTGGTGATGGTGGTGGCGGTGAAACAGGACATGCTGGTCCTTTAGCAATTGTATATGCAACAAAGGCTGTAACATTTGGGATTCCAAAAGATGATGGAACTGGTTCTGTTAGCACTACTGTACCTGTTTCAGCAAGTAAACAAGACCTTAAAGGTAGTAACTTTATTTCTCTTCAAGTTGCCGATACTCGAGGAACAGATGCTGGTTGGACATTATCAGTTAAAGCAGATCAATTCAAAAGTACAAAGTCTGGCGAATTAGCTGGAGCTGTCTTAGCTTTAGGTAAAGGTGATAATACCTTAATTGGTACCGGTGCTACACCAACACCTGCATCAGCTGCTGCAGTTGCAGCGGTTACTGATGGTGGAACTGTCTTATCAGCTAAAACAGGCGAAGGTGCTGGTTTAAATGCAGATAAGATTCGTGCAGACAACATGACTTTGACAATTCCTGCAGGTTCAGCTAAAGCTGATACTTATGCAACAACGTTAAACTGGAGTCTTTCAGACGTACCAGCTGTTTAAATTAAATAACAAATTCGGGGGAAATAAATTATGAAAAACGTATTAACAAGTGCATTATTATCAGCAACAATCTTAGGTGCAGGCTTAGCAGTATCAGGTAGCGTAAACGCTGCTGATATGACACCTGCAACAACAACAACTGGTGTTCAATTTAAAGCTGGCGATGAAGGACAAGTTATCCCTCCAGTTGACCCAACAGATCCAACAAAACCAACAGAACCTGGGGATAACGGTAATACTGGTAACAGTGGTAATCTTGCTATTATCTATGCTACTAAAGCAATTAGTTTTGGTACTGAAAATGAAATTACGGCAAATACGGTTAACTTAACGTCTGATACAGATGTTGCAGTTGAAGTTGGTGATGTTCGTGGAACAAATGCTGGTTGGACTTTATCAGTAAGTTCTAAGCAATTAGCTAACGCTGATGAATCAGAAAAACTTGGCGGCGCTGCAATTAGTTTAGGCGCAGGTGCTGTTTCAGTTGGTAATGGTTCTACAGCTAACCATGCAGTGTCATCAGCAATTGCTGATACAACAACTTCTGGGGTTGTTCTTGGTGCTACAGCAGACGCTGGTGCAGGTATTAACGTTGATAACATTAAAAAAGAAAATGTTAAATTAACAATTCCAGCTGGCGTTGCTAAAGCAGATATCGCGTATGCTTCAACGTTAACATGGACTTTATCAGATACACCAGCTGTTTAATTATTTACAATAAAAAAGATAGAATTATGGGGGATTAGATTATGAAAAAAGGTTTAACAAGTGCATTATTAGCAGCAACAATTTTAGGTGCAGGTTTAGCAGTTTCAAGTCATGTAAATGCAGCAACACTTGCTCAAGGTGCATCAACTGATGCTAGTGTTTCGTTTAAGGCTGGCGATGAAGGACAAGTAATCCCTCCAGTTAACCCAACAAACCCAACAGACCCAACAGATCCTGGTGATGGTGGTGGAACTGGTAATAGTGGTAACCTTGCTATTGTCTACGCTACAAAAACAGTAGACTTTGGTTCAGATATTGAAATTCCTACAAAAGCATTGACTGTTAAATCAGCAAAAGATCTTGCTATTGAAGTTGGGGATGTTCGTGGAACAAATGCTGGTTGGGCACTTTCTGTTCAAGCTGACCAATTTAAGAGTGGTAGTGATGAATTAACTGGTGCTGTTCTTTCAACAGGCAAAGGTAAAGTAGTTGTTGCTGAAGCAACAACTGGAACAACTACAGCTGTTTCAAATGCTGTTACAGATTTAACAACAGCTGGCGTTGCTTTAAATGCTGTTAAAGATACTGGTAGTGGTGTTACTGTTGATACACTTGCAGCTGGAGACATTTCATTAACTGTCCCTGCTGGTGTTGCTAAAGCAGAAGCTTACTCAACAAAAATGAACTGGACACTTTCTGACGTACCTGCTTAAATAAGTTGTTTAAAAAGCATTATATGGTGGCAATCACTATATAATGCTTTTTAACAAGAATCTTTAAAGTATTCCTTGGGGGAGGTTAGTCTCATGAAGAAAAAGATTATGATTATAGCAATGTTACTTTTGGGAGTTGTCATGCTGAATACTAATCAAATGGTTAGTGCGGCAACAACCGAAGCCGGTTCTACGAATGTGACTATCGGTTTTAAAGAGAATACCAAAGTGACACAACCAACTAGTGTACCTGAAAGAAAAACGACTGTTAATCCTGAAAAAGACATAAAAGGCTCAGTATCATCTGTAGGTGGTATTTTACCACAGACAAATGAAGAAAAATCTGTGATGGTTGTCTTAGTAGGATTCGTTCTAATATTAGGAGCACTACTATTATTCTTTATTAAAAAGGATAAAAAAGAAAATAAAGGTTAAAGAAAAGATAAATCAGAATAATCTGATTTATCTTTTTTATTATCTTCTAACTAAAAAAGGTCTTAAGTATTTGTGAATAAATATGTTAAAATTTATAAATAGCGTTTTAAGTAAACATTTAGGAGTGAATTATTTTGGATAATCAAGTTGTTGAAGGACAAACCATTTCATTTGATGATATTAGATATGGATTAACTTACCATAATTGTACGATTGAGGCTTCTTTTGAGACAGTACGAGTTGATTCAGTCACTTTTGATCATTGTACCTTTGAACAAACTGACTTTGTGCGTAGCGAATGGTTAGATACTGTAATTGATCATTGTGAGTTTTTGAACGCAGAATTTAATGAAAGTTATTTTTTTAGAACTGAAATTAAAAGCTGTCGGATGATGGGGTGTGACTTTTCTAATCGTACTGTTTTTAAAGAAACGACATTTAGAGATTGTCAGTTAAGCTATTCTAATTTTAGTGTCGCTAATTTCCAAGAAGTTGAATTTAGACGTTGTGATTTAAAAGAAACCAGTTTTCAAGCGGTTGAAATCAAGAAGAAATTAACATTCCCTGAAAGTAATATTGAAGGTTGCGATTTTATTGAGACCAACATGAAGTCTGTGGATTTCTCTGAGAGTGAATTTGAAACAGTTATACTGGATCCTAAGCTGGTTCGTGGATTAACGATTAATGCTTACCAGGCAACAATTTTAGTTGCTTTATTAGGTATTAAATTGAAGTGAGCTTACAATATTGTAAGCTTACTTTTTTATTTAATGATACATTATAGCTGACGAATACTGGTATACCAATTGGCATACAGGATTAAATAACTATTACCTGAAAAGGACCCTAAAACCATCAAATAATGAGCGTTTATAAGAAATTTATGGATAATATTAATTCTATTTAAGCGTATACTATAAGTAATAAAGATAGAGAATGGGGTGCGGGTTATGGGGATTAATCATAAAAAAATAAATTTATTAGTGTTTGTTTTAGCGGCGACTTTCTTAGCTACTTTTTCAAGTGTGTCGGCAGAAACAGATTATAATTATGCAATACAGACCGCGCCAAGTGGGATCACTTTGAATGGTATATTTCAACGCGGAACTGGGGCTGGTGTATCTGAAGTTAGTAAAACAGTTAATTTAACGTCTGGAAATGTCATAACAACGGATGCAAATGCTGCTACAAAATCGGTCGTAACAATTACTGATAATAAAGATCAAAAGGCAGCTGTTTGGTCAACTGATGGTAATACATTCGATTTGAACAAAGATTCAACAGCGTCAATGTGGGTATATCTTGGTAATGGAGGCGCTGCAGCCGGAGATGGTATGGCATTAGTATTACAAAATGATGCTAAAGGAAATGCAGCTATTTCAACTGGTAGTGGTGAAACATTAGGTGTTTGGGCTAATGATATACTACCTGAGGGTATTTTTGGAACAACATCAGGTTATAGTGATGTTTCGAAACTAGTTAAAACAGGGATACAAAACAGTTGGGCGTTAGAGTTCGATACCTTTAATAATGGGGGTCAAACTTCCGGGAATAGCTTTGATTATACTGCTGTCACAGGTAATCACATAGCTAGTGGTTATCCTGCAGATACTAATAGTTATACACGGGATAGTAAAGACTCGGGTTTTTTTCCAATACACACCGCCTATTTTTACTATCAAAATCACCTTGGGTTAATTGATTACGGAGCAAATCTATCTAACGCGTTATGGCATCATTTGACGTTGAAATATTCTGCTGGAACGAGTACAACAGGCTCTATGACTTACACAATTGATGATAAAAATCCAAAAACAAATGTTATGACAACAGGTAAGAGCGCGACTGTGTCAATTGATAAGGCTAAATTCAATTCGAATGGCGCAGTTCGTTGGGGATTTACTGGATCAACGGGTGGTAGTTATGAAACTAACTTGATAATGTTTGAAAAAGTTCCAGGTTTAGTTGATGCAACTGCAACTCAGACAGTAACAGATACAACTCAAAAAAATAAAGATGTTACTAATGATGGTCTAGTACACTCTGGAGATTCATTAGATTTTGTAACAAATTTAAAATATTTAGGTGGTAAACAAGATTGGAAAACAATTAGTGCTGGCTTGAAGGTTCCCAATAATGTGACGTTAAAAACGGGAACAATTACTTATTCAGGGGCAGCAACGGACTCAGAAACCATTGATTTAACAAAGATGTCAAATGGGGCAATTGTTAAGGTCCTTAAGAATGATTTATCAACAGCTAAGTATTCAAGTGCAAAAGTAACACTTACAGGAACTGCTGACAAAGTTGCAGCCGATACAGTTGTTAATAGTCCAGTAAGTGAATTTTCTGGATCTAATGCGGTTATCCAATCAAATGCAGCCAAATTCACAATTGGAGGCACACGAACATTAACGATATCAGGAATTAATGACATCAAGGTTAATCAAAATGAAGCAGCAACTATTGCCGGAACAGTAGTTTCAAGTCTTGGGGGAACTTTCCCAGCAGGAACGACAACTGCAGCAATTAAAGTCAATGGTAGTTACTCAGTATCAGCTAACGTCGGAACAGACGGTAAATTTAGTGTTAGCGTTCCAAGTAGTCAATTAAAGGTTGGTAAAAACCCATATACTGTGATGGCAACTGATCAATATGGGAACCAAACAACGTCATATACGGCTGATATTATTGTGAACTCTAATAAACCAACGTTTACTTTAGATGATAGTGGTACAACAGTGAATGCGCCTTATTCTTTGAGTTACCATGAGTCTGATGATAGTGCAACCATTAAAACGTACTATCAAGAAGGGTCAAATGCACCTGTTTTAATGGAAACATATGATAACGTAAAAGCTGGTCAGGACCATTCTGGAACTTACAAATTACCAGATAACTTAGCAATTGGTAGTCATGTTTTAACTGTTTATGCTGTCGATACAGACGGTAATAAATCTGACGTGAAAACTATTACTGTCGTTGTTTCAGGTAAAATGGGACTAACAACTAACGGTAGTTTAAATTTTGGGACAACTAAAATTCCAGGAAAAACGACAATATTACCTCGTCAAACTGATTTTTCTGTAGCATTAGAAACATCATTACCTGGGACTTGGCAGTTGTCAGTTTCAGCAAGTGATCTTACTTCAGATAGTAATACAATTAAAGATGCGATTGTGTATCGAGCAACAGCCGGAGATAAGGCTCAAGTTTTAGGTTCGGCAAGTCTTGAAATTTTGTCAGGAACATCAACGACAAAAACGACAACCGTACCATGGGACAAAGATGCGGGTGTTTTGGTTAAAGCAGATCCAAGTGAAATCCATCGCGGTTCATATACAGCCCAGGTAAAATGGGTATTAAGTAACACACCACCTGCATAAAAAATAAAGGAGAGACACTAAACTTTTTAGTGTCTCTCCTTTATTTTTAAATTTCTTTCGTTAAAGCAATGATTTTATTCACGGTATCATCTAAAAATTGAATTGTTTGATTGAGAGGTTCATCCGTAGTGATATCAACGCCTGCAACTTTAGCTGCTTCAATTGGGGCTAATTCGCCACCTAATTTTAAGAAGGCAAGCCAAGCTTCTGTCGTATTTTCTGGATCTTTCAATAAGTTCAAGTGTGCTTGTGTTGAAATGGCAAGACCTGCTGAATATGTGTATGAATAGAGGCCCATGTAATAGTGTGATTGGCGCATCCAAGTTAGTTCAGCACCGTCATTTATTTCAACATCTGGTCCCCAGAATGCTTCAAGGACATGACGTTTAATTTCACTTAATTGATCACCATCAAATCCTTGTCCAGCGTCAATGAGTTGATAAACTTCACGTTGGTAAGCTGCTTCAAGTAAATGGGTCACAAAGTTATGGAAATAAGTATTCGTTAACATTTTTGAATAAGCAAAACGTTTTAAGCGAGGTTCACTTGATTGATTTTCAATTGAACTTGTTAGTAATAGTTCATTGAATGTAGAAGGCGCTTCAACCAAATAAGTAGAAGGTTCACTACCCAAAATTGATTGGTTATCCTGTGTTAAAATGGCTTGCCCTGCATGACCGAGCTCATGAATTAAAGTATAGACATCGGCTAATTCGTTCGTCCATGACATTAAAATATAAGGATGTTTGCCATAAGGAGTTGTTTCAAAGCCACCCGTTTCCTTACCAATATTTTGTGGAAAATCAACCCAACGTTCTGGGAATGAACGAGCAACCATGGCTTGATAGTCAGATCCAAGTGGCGCAACTGCATCGTTGACATATTTCTTAGCTTCTTCAATTGAAACTTCTGGTGCGAAATCAGGATCTAAATCGATTTGTAAATCAGCAAAGGTCATTTTATCTAAACCGCGAACTTCTTTGACATGTGCAGCGTATTTTTGCATAACAGGTGCTAATTTAGTCATGATTGTATCAATTTGACGATTGAATAATGAACGGTCAACTTCTTGTTCTGCTAATAAGTAATCAAAAACTGAATGATAGCCACGTAAAGTAGCAATTCTTTTCTCCATAGATACTTGATTATAATAGTTAGCCGCAATTGTATGCTTATAATGATTTAATGTTGTTGAGAAGCTTTTAAATGCTGCATGACGAATAGCTGCGTCTGGATTGTATTGGTACGTATTTTCATATAAAACAAATGACATTGGATATGTCACACCATTTACTTCAAAATCAGAAAAGTCCATATCAGCTGCTCGAGTTTGACCGTAAACTGATTCTGGTGCAGAAAAATTAGGTTGGAAGGTCGCAAGGACTTGTTCAACCTCAGGACTTAACTGGAATTCTTTTTGTTTCTTTAATTGACGAATATAAGCTTTTAATTTTGGATTTGTTGCAACAACGTCGTCCAATAATTTAACTGGATTTTCTAGTAATTCAATATCAAAGAAAACCAGTTTTGTCGTAATTTCGGCAGAAAGTGCTTCAAAATCGCGCATTAACTGATTGGCTGTTGCATCAGTAATATCAACTGCTTGCTGTAAAAATGCATAATGTTCAATATGTGATAAGCGAGTGTAAATATCTTCCAAGTCATTGAAGGCGGTACTAATTGGAGCTAGTTCTCCTAAATGGCTATGGTAAGTAGAAACAAAGGTTTGAACGAGGTCACGAACTAAATCGATATCCGTCTGGAATGCAAGATCATTTGGATAAATGGCTGTTAAATCCCATGTTAGTGCTTCAGGTACTTCATTTCTATTAACTAGTTGGTGAGTTTTTGTCATAATCGTAACCTCCTAATGTTTGTATGGTTAGTATTGTATCATTATATAGAATTAAATGAGTAAAAAAGGATTATAATATAATTTTTTGATAATCTTCGATTAGTACAAGTCAAATTAGTGGTTTAATGCATGGTTATTTGAGATTATGAATTAAATAAAAGGAGGTAGAATAAATGAAAAAAATAATTGTATTAATTATCGCTATTCTATTAGTTGGCGGCGGGTACTTATACTATAGGACTAATTACTCAACTCAGGATTACTACACACAGATAACAGAAACAGGTAAAAAAGTGGTTAAAAAGGATCAAAATGGAAAAACGTATGCCGATTATAGCTATAATCAAATGGCTTATAATACTAAAAATGAAGCTAAGAAATTAACGTTTAATGGGAATAAAGAAAGACCGTTACGTCAAGGCGCCTATTTAAAATTAGCCTATAATGAAAAAAAAGGTGTTATTTCATGGGAAGAAGTTTCAAAAAAAGATCTACCTGTAAAATTAAAATAGAACCCAAAAAAAAAGACTGTAATGAAGAGGATAGTTATCTTCATTACAGTCTTTTGTTATTTAAAAATAACTATCTCTTAGGAATAGCTATTTTATTCGTGAGGGCATTATTTTGAGTATTTCTCGATTAAATCATCTAAGACAAGTAAGTCTTCTGCTTCGTAACGTTTACGGTAAGCAGCGATTTCTTCAGCTGAGAAATGTTTTGGATCGACAGCTAAATCTTCAACAGGGATGGCACGGTCGTCAGTGATTTTAACATCAATAACAACAGGACCTTCTGCTTTTATAGCTGTTTCAAATGCGGCAACTAATTCGTCATGTGTAGAAACTGAGATACCAAGCGTACCCATAGCGCTTCCGACTTGTGCCCAATCTGCGTCATTGAAATCAATACCATAGAATGGTTGACCTTCATCTTCTTGTTCATCTTGAATGAAACCAAAATGTTGGTTAGAGAAGACAATATTAATGACATGTTGTTTGTATTTTACTTGTGTTAATAAATCTTGAACAATCATAGCAAATGCGCCATCACCGACAAGGTTAAAGACTTGACGGTCAGGGAAGGCTGATTTAGCAGCAATTGCTGCACCCATACCATAACCCATTGTTGCAAATAAGGCAGATGTTGTGAATTTTTGTTTAGGATTCATATCTAAGTAACGTAAGCTATTCATTGTAACATTACCAACATCAACTGCGAAAATGTCATCGCCTGTGGCATGTTTGTTGATTTCTTTAAAGACAGAAGCAGGTTGAAGTGGTGTTGTTGTCTTGTCCTCAAATTTCTTGAGGTAAGTACGCCAGTTAGCCATATCTTCAATAGTTGCATCGAAGAATGGACGACTTTCAACAGGAGCACCAGCTAATTCAACAAAGCGAGCTAATGTTTTCTTAGCATCACTGAGTAAAGCGACATCAACTGCATGACGTTTACCAATTTTTGATGCATCAATATCGATTTGGATAAATTTCATATCGGGTTTTAAGACTTTTTTAGTTTGTGAGAAAGGTAAATCAGCTCCTACAAAGACAACTAAGTCAGCGGCAGCAATTGCTTCATCAGCAGGTTTTGTTGCAACTCGGTAAGTTGACCCTAAGTTAGCACGATAACTATCAGGAACAGTTCCTTTATTGATAGCTGTAATAATTACAGGCATTTTAAAATGTTCAGAGAAAGCAATTACTTCATCAGTAGCACCTTTTGTACCAATACCAGCGAATAAAACAGGTTGTTTAGCTTCTTTAATAAGTGCTAAAGCCTCTTTAATTTTTGAATCATTTGGTTCAGGTAAAATAGGTGTTGTGTAATTGTGACCTGAAGCGTAATAACTGTCAGCGTCGATATCCATCCAACCAAAGTCATTTGGAATTGTAACAACTGCTACACCTTTGTATTGGTAAGCTGTTCTGATAGCTTGATCAATTACACGAGGTAAGCTTTCTGGAGTCATAACTGTTCTATTATAGACAGAAACGTCAGCAAACATTGGATTTTCGTTCATTTCTTGGAATGAATCCATGTTCATTGCAGATGAAGCAACCTGACCGATTAAAGCAAGAACAGGAACATGGTCTTGTTGTGCGTCATATAAACCATTGAATAAATGTGTTGCCCCAGGACCTGCTGAACCAAAGACAACCCCAACTTTACCAGTTAGTTTTGCTTCAGCGGCAGCAGCAAGTGCCCCAACTTCTTCATGACGTACTTGAACGTAATTAATGTTTTCTTTTTCTGATTCAAGAGCACGCATTGTTGTATTGAATGATCCACCGGGTAACCCATAGACATTTTCAACTTTCCAATCCTGTAATACCTTTAACATTGCAATTGATGCTTTAATTTTTTCTGACATAATATAAATCCCCACTTTCATTTAAATAACAAAGTATCTTGTACCATCTATTATTACACTTTATGGTACCGTTTACAAATGAAATGTATGAATAAAATAAATTTTTTTTACGGACCTATTTTCTATATGAAATTTAATCAATATAAATAAAAAAGCATCATCAGAAGTTGCCTTCTTGATGATGCGAGTAGTGTATAGGTCATTATTTTCGAGTTGTGTTAATTGTTGAATTTGTTAATAAAGTATTGCCCGTTTCTGCTTTAACTAAATCTAAGGCAGATCTAAGTTTATCGGTAATACGTTGCTTCTCTGGTGTATCAGCGACTTCAAAAGCTTCACCGTTAATCATGGTTCCAGTTCCTTGTAGGTGATCAGATTTTGAATGGTGCGTGGCAACACGATAGCTAGTTCCTAGAGTCACTAAATCATCAAATGATAAATCTGTTTTCAATTGAGAAGACATCGTGTCTAAGAATTTTTGATTTAATAAGTTTTGTAAGTTTGTACTCTGTAAGGCAACAGACATGATAATCTGGCGTTGACGTTTTTGACGGCCATAATCACCAAGTGGATCCTCATGACGCATTCGGGCATAAGATAATGCATCTGCACCATTAACATGAGTTTTAACACCTTTTTTAAAGTGTGCACCTTGATAGGTGAACGATAGTGGTGGTGTGACATCAACGCCACCAACCGCATTAACTAATGTTTCGAGTCCGCCCATATTAATGGTTGCATAGAAATCAATAGGGACGTTCAAATATTTCTCGACTGTTTTAACAGCAGAAGCAGGACCACCATAAGCATAGGCAGAATTTAATTTACTTGGGAATTCTGATTCATAACCAGAAACCGCAACTTCTGCATCTCGGGGTAAACTGACTAACGTCATTGATTCCGTTTTAGGATTTAAAGTTGCGACAATTAAGGTATCTGTTCGACCGCCAACTTTTGCACGGCCTAACGCACCATCATCGGTTCCTAAAAGGAGAATTGAAATTGGATAGCCTGATTTTAAGACTGAAGAAACGTTTCTAGCTTTAGCGACTTTTGTCGGCGTATAAATTGAATCAGCTGCTTTTTTTGCGTTTGCGTAAGCTCTGTATGCATAAATACCGCCACCGACCAAAAGTAAGAGCAATAAAAGAAGAATTAAACGACGACGTTTTTTATTTGGTTTTTTCTTACCATTTTTTGGCAACGATGAGTGACGATTTTTACTTGGATTAGAAGTGGAATCTGCAATTGATTCCTGCTGATATAGTTCTCTACGAGTAGGCATAAATATAAAATTCCCTCCAATTAGTAATGACTAAATTATTTCTTATCAGTTCATTGTTCTTCAATTGCGTCTACCTGAGTCGTCGTATGTTTAACATTAAACCAATCAATGTAGTTACGTTTAAACTCAATAATCTTAAATTCAAAAGCATCAAACTTGATGACATCATTTAATTTAACTTTATGATTTTCGAGAATGAAACCTGCTAATGTAACACTTTCAGATGCTTTCATCGCTTTATTTTTAAATTTAAAGAAGCGTTCGAAATCATATAAAGTCGTTTTACCACTAATATTATATGAACCATCATCATTTTTGATAATGTATTCACTTGAAACGTCATCAATTTCATCTTTAACCGTTCCAAATAATTCTTCATAAATAT
The DNA here is from genome assembly GCF_056781995.1 of Dellaglioa sp. CoH-57-MRSF-18. The sequence goes on along the minus strand of NZ_JBXAXX010000005.1, from coordinate 26,939 downwards.
CTTTATCCGTTACAATACCACTTGTACCACCATATTCATCAAGGACAACAACGATAGGTGTTTGTTTACTAATCATTTGGCTTAATAATGTTCTAATAGGTGTTGTTTCTGGTACTGTAATAATTGTTCTAAGTAGTTTACTAATTAAGACAGTATCATCAATCTCAGCTTGTCTAACTAAATCGTAGATATAGACGTAACCAAGAATTTTATCTTTATCATTGTTAGCAACTACTGGAAAACGGCTATAACCCTGATGTAAATAATCTTTAACGACATCGTGCACAGTATCTGTAATATCTACGACATAAAGACTTGTTCGATCGACCATAATATCTTTAGCAATTTTGTCATTTAAATCAAAGGCACGTTGCATATAGACATAATCATCTCTATCTAATTCACCACCTGAAACGGCATTTTGAGATAAAGATAAAATTTCTTTTTGAGTAAAAACTTCACTATTTTCATCAGTTGGCGTAATACCAATCATTTTAGCAACACGTGTTGCTGAGTTATTTAATAACCAAACTAATGGGTAAAAGGCAAGATGAAAGTAGCGTAATGGTGTTATAACAACCATTAAAACTTGAACGGGCATATCGATACTTAAGTTTTTAGGCACAATTTCTGTGTAAACCACTTCAACGTAAGTAAGGATTAAAACCCCGATAATTGCGCCAATGATATTTAACCCTGATTCAGAAGCAAAATGGAATAGTTTAAGCACATCTACAAGTAAAAATTCAATGGTTTTTTCACCAACCCAACCCAGAATAATACCAGCAACACTGACACCAACCTGTGTTGTTGAAAGGTATTCATTCAAATGGTTAAGCATTTTTAATGCTCTTTCTTGTTTTTTTCGATTTCCAATACCTGCTTCGATATCAGCTTCGATGGCACTTGGACGTGCTTGGACAAGTGCAAATTCTGCGGCAACGAAGAATGCTGCTGCAAATAATGTCACAAAGATAACAATCAAATTGATGATAACTGTACCGCTAGACAATTTTTGTGTCCCCCATAATTAAGTTATATTTTTAAGTTCGTATCTGTCTATTTTACCATTAAACATAAGGATTGTCGTTTAGTCTGAAGGAACAATTCAGATAATCTTAAACTTTTTACTTAGAGCATAGTAATTTAAGTGTAAATTCATTATAATAGAACTATAAAGAAAAAATACAGATTAATAACGGAGGCTATCATGTCGGGTCAATTCGCAAAAGGTCAATTAAAATTATTTGCACTTAATTCTAACGTTGAATTAGCGGAGAAGGTGGCTAAGGTTTTAAATACTAGTCTTTCTACAGCATCCGTGAAACATTTCAGTGATGGCGAAATTCAAATCAACATTGATGAAAGTATTCGTGGCGCAGATGTTTATGTTATCCAATCAATCTCAAATCCAGTAAATGAAAATTTACTGGAACTTTTGATTATGGTTGATGCGTTACGTCGTGCAAGTGCGGGTACAATTAACGTTGTAATGCCTTATTATGGTTATGCACGTTCAGATCGTAAAGCACGTTCACGTGAACCTATTACAGCTAAGTTAGTTGCAAACTTTATTCAATTAGCCGGTGTTTCTCGTGTAATTACACTTGATTTACATGCCGCTCAATTACAAGGATTCTTTAACATTCCAGTTGATCATTTAGTTTCTTTAGAAATCCAAGCTAAATACTTCATTGAAAATGGGATTACAGATGATGTTGTTGTGATTTCACCTGATCATAATAGTGTTAAAGGTGCTCGTAATATGGCTGAAAAGCTCAAAGCACAAATTGCTATTGTTGATAAACGTGGATCTGATTTTGCTGATAATATTGCAGCAACATCAATTATTGGCGATGTAAAAGGGCGTCGTTGTATCATTATTGATGATATGATTGATACAGGGACAATGATGACTGATGCAGCGCGTGCACTTAAAGCTGCTGGTGCAACAGATATTTATGCTTGTGCAACACATGCTGTGATGTCAAAAGGTGCGATTGAAGCTTTATCTGATGACAATATTAAACAAGTGATTGTAACAGATAGTATCGTTGTTCCAGAAGCTGACAAGCTCGATAAACTTGTGCGCTTATCAGTTGCCGACTTGTTTGGCCAAGCAATTGATTTAATTCATAAGAATCGCTCAGTTGATAAACTATTTACAGAAAAAGATTAAATTAAAATGAACCGCTGGTTAAATCACCTTTGTGATTTGTCCAGCGGTTTTTATGTGTTCTTAAAAAAATATAACAGCTAAATATGGTATATTATTAGGTAATGATAACGAGTTAGCGGTATGAAAAGGGGAGTTAAAATGAGTTTAAAATTTGTCCTAGGAAAAGCTAGTAAAGACCATCAAGCAAGCCTTGTTGCACAATTAAAAGCAGCGCAAACGACTGATTCAACGGCATCTTTTTTTTATCTTGTTCCCAATCATATTAAGTTCGAAGCAGAAGTTAGTATCCTTGAAGCATTAGGTAAAGACAAACTTGTCGAACAAAATATTTTTGCACAATCGAACGTCCAAGTCTTTTCGTTTACTCGATTAGCTTGGTTCTTTTTGAAGAATACACCCTATTATCAGATTCCTCGTTTATCTCAGTCTGGATTAAATATGTTAGTTTATCAATTAATTTCGGAACATGAAGATGAATTAACAATATTTCGTGGTGAAAGGACCCAAACTGGGTTTATTTCACAACTAGTCAGCCAACTGAAAGAATTAAAAGTTGGTTGTGTGACAGTTGATGATTTAACTCGGATTGCTGAATCTTTCCCAACGACTGGGGACTTAGGTGCTAAATTAGATGATTTACAAATTATCTATCGCGCATTTGATGCTGCGATGGCTGACCGATATATTGAAAATAATGATTTATTAGCAGAGTTGAGTCGTTATTTAACAGATGACGTTTTGAAGACGAGTTATTTTTATATTGACCATTTTTCTCAATTTACAGCACAAGAGCAGGAGCTCGTGAACGCACTGATTAAGGGTGCGAAACAGATTACAATTGGCTTAGTCTTAGATAAAGGCAATGCACATGAAGTTGCTGAAAAATCTGACTTATTTTATAAATCAAGCCGGATGTATGTTAATTTGATTGAAAAAGCACATCAAGCTCAGATTCCAGTGCTAACGGATAGTTATGCTGAAACCAAAGTTAACCAGAATCCCGACTTATCTCGTCTGGAAGATTTTTGGATTGACTCTAGACGGTTAGTTAAAACAAAATCAGAAAGGTTAGAAAATTCAGATTCTATTCAACTTTTTGAAGCCGATAGTCGGTATATTGAAATTCGACAAGTGGCGACAAAAATTCGCCAGTTAGTTGCAACTAAGGAGTATCGTTATCGAGATTTTATGATTTTAACGCGGCATTTAGATAGCTACGAAACGGTTATTCCACCGGTTTTTAAAGAATTTAAAATACCTTATTTTAACGATTTACAACACGCAATGGCTGACCATCCCTTAGTCGAGTTACTGGCAGCGTTATTTGAGGTGAAAGAAAAGCATTATCAATATGGCGCAATGATGCGCTTATTAAAAACTGAATTATTAATACCACAAATAGAAAATCATGCTATGCCAATTGAACAGTACCGTAGTGCTGTTGATTTAACAGAAAATATGGTTTTAAAATACGGTTTTTCTGGTTCTCAGTGGCTACGTGAAGATGATTGGACGTTCTACCGGTTTGATTTTACGGATGCAGATGAGCAACAGACGGATAAGGACCAAAGTATCACAGTACAAATTAATCAAATTAGACATTTTGTTAAAGACGTTTTACCAGGATTCTTCAATCAACTAGATCAGGCGACAACCGGTGAAGAGGGGGCAAAGCTAATTTATCAGTTTCTTGTTGAACAAGGTGTGACACAACGCTTGTTAAGTTGGCGAGACCGCTATTTAGCTGCTGGAAACATCTCACAATCAGAAGAACCAGAACAAACTTGGCAAACATTTGTTGGGATGTTAGATGAATATGTTGAAACATTGGGAACTAAAATGTTCAATACCGCTGACTTCATGGCCTTGATTCAAGCGGGATTTGAAGGGGCAAGTTACTCACAAGTGCCATCAACATTAGATCAGGTCGTTATTTCTGAATCAGGGATGGTTCAAATGAACAACCGAAAGATTACCTTTATGATTGGATCAACTGATATGGTGATGCCAGAACAAGTTAGTCAGACACAATTATTAACAGATGATGATCGGGCGAAAATGGCTAATCTATTAACTGATGATCAATACTTAGCCGATTCGGCTATTAGTCAAATGGCCGCTGAACCCTTTTTGAATTATCTCGGATTTTTAGGACCACGCGAACAATTGATTTTTTCATATCCAAGTGGCAACGATGGCGAAAAGAATTTAAATCCATCGCCTTATTTAATGATGATTAAAGAACACTTCAATTTATCAGTTCAACATTTAGCTGCTAATCCTGAATTAACAGAACAATCAGTCCTTGATTTTATCGGAACAAAACGTAGTACATTATCATCATTGGTTGTAGCTAGTCGACTTGCCAAAACAACTGCAGTATCCATGCCTAGTGCTTGGTTGTATGTGTTACGTCAACTGTCGGCTGACCCAGAAATGGGACCATTAACGAAACAATTATTAGGAAGCTTAGCGTATAAAAATATACCGGTTAAGTTGACGCCGGAAATTATAACTGATTTATATGGAACACAAATGAATACTTCAATTTCAAAACTAGAAACTTTCTATCGTAATCCATTTGAATATTTTTTACAATATGGGTTGAAATTGAAAGAACGAGACATTTTCGAGCTGTCTCCTGCAAGTACTGGTGAGTTTTTCCATATGGGGTTGGATGAGTTGATGAAAGTTGTGACTGAATCAAACCAAGTCTATGCCAATGTACCCAAAGAACAACTAGATGAATATTTGAATGTAATTTTAAAAGATATGCGCGAGTTACCTCAGTTCCAAATTCTTGGTAGTTCAAGTCGAATGGGCTATATTGCTAAACAATTAAGTCTTCTATTAAAACAAGTGACGCATGCCATGTGGCAACAAGGGCAACAAACAAAGATGAAGCCACTGAAAACAGAAGTTTTATTTGGTCATGTCGGTGCTGAGTCAGGTTTGAAAGCCCTAGCTTATAAGTTACCTGGCGGCCATTCAGTTAAAGTCCGCGGTAAAATTGATCGAATTGATTATATGAAGGTTGATTCAAAACAATATCTTGGAATCGTCGATTACAAATCAGGGATTCGAAAGTTTGATTTTAGTGATGCTTTCTATGGATTATCAATGCAAATGTTAACTTACTTGCAAGCATTGATTGAGAATGCAGAGGTAATTGCACCAAATACTGGACTGAAAACTTCGGCAGCTGGTGCAGTTTACATGCACTTACAAAATCCTAAGCTGAAAATTGAAGATGTACAGAAAAAAGGATTGGATAATACGTTGTTGAAAGCAAACCAAATGGATGGGCTATTATTGGAAGATGAGCAGTTACTGAGCCATTTAGATACTGATTTTGAAGACGAATCAACAGGGTTTTCATTAATCTATCCATTTAGAAAAACGAAAAAAGGGTTCACATCACCATCAGCTCGTTCAAAAAAATTGATTTCACAATCAGATTTAGATTTCTTGTTGGTACACAATAAACAATTAATTATTGATGCGGCAACAGATATTTTCGAAGGGATAATCGATTTAAGTCCGGCTAGATGGAACGCTAAAAAAACAGCCCTACAATATTCACCATATAAATCAATATTCCAATTTGATGCGATGTTACCCGAAAATAATTACCATGAAATAAGTAAATTAAGCTGGGAAGAAATTGAAAAACGGATTATAGACGGGGAGGCCGACAGTAATGAGTAAGTTTACATTTACACCAAATCAACAACGTGCTATCGATGAAAGTGGGACTAATATTCTTGTATCAGCCTCTGCCGGTTCCGGTAAAACACGAGTTTTAGTTGAACGCGTCATTCAAAAAATATTAACGGGAACAGCTATTGATGACTTATTAGTTGTTACGTTTACAGACGCTGCAGCTAAAGAAATGCGTCAACGGATTCAGGTGGCACTTCAAAAGGCAATCAATGAAGCAGACAATCATGAACAAAAACAACATTTAATGGATCAATTAATGCGCTTGCCAGTTGCAAATATTAGTACATTTGATGCATTTTGTCTCCAATTAATTAAACGCTACTATTATGTGATTGATTTGGATCCCGTTTTTAGAATGTTAACAGATATGACTGAGGCGGCTTTATTAAGAGAGAGTGTCTGGGAAGACGTCCGGGAAATGTTGTATGCCAAAGACGATGTCGACTTTGAGAGATTAACACAAAATTTTTCAAATGATCGAAATGATGATGGTTTATCTGAGTTGGTTTTTAGCCTATTTACATTTGCGAGTTCGAAACCAGATCCTACCGGTTGGTTGGCTAGTTTGGCAGCAACTTATGATGTTGGCGATAATTTAATCAGTAGTTCGTTTTACCAAAAGAGTATTAAGCCATTAGTTCAAGCAAATTTAACGCAAATCCAGGCCGATTTAAAAACGGCTCTAGAACTATCAATTCAATTTGGGTTAGAGAAACATCAAGCAGTGACTGAAGAAGAAAGTCAGATGTTGTTAGCTGTTGTCCAATCTGTTGAAAACGATGGTTCTTGGAATCAAATTCGCGATAATATTCGTGGGTACGAATTGAAACGTGCGCCTAGTGTGCCAGCTAAAAATTTAGAAGATGACCAAGCTGTTGCTAAGGATCAAATTAAAGAATTAAAAGCTGGAATAAAAAAACGTTTAGCTAACTTATCAGAACAATTTTTTGTTTTAAATGAAACAGAAACACTGCATATCATGACAGAATCTAAGAAATTAGTTGAAAAATTAGTCAGTGTGATTGGCTTATTTAGTGATGCCTTCACCAAAGAGAAACGTCAAAGACATATACTTGATTTTAATGATTTGGAGCATTTAGCACTGGACATTTTAGCGAGTGATTCTGAATCTTCCGAGCAAACACAAGCTGCTCTACAAGGAAAATATGAAGAAGTTCTGGTAGATGAGTATCAGGATACTAATCAACTACAAGAAGCTATTTTGACAAGGGTAACCACGACTAATCCCGGTAATATGTTTATGGTGGGGGATGTAAAGCAGTCAATATATGGTTTTAGGCTGGCTGATCCTAGTTTGTTTTTAAGTAAATACCAAGCTTATAAAGAAACTGACAGTAATGGAAATCGAATTATCTTAGCTGAAAATTTTCGTTCTGTGAAGAATGTAACAGATGTGACTAACTTAATTTTTACCCAGATTATGGATGAAACCGTTGGACAAATGGCTTATGATAATGATGCTAAATTGGTTTTTGGGGCAAACTACTACCCAGATATTGAGCAAAAAGCAGAAGTGCTGATTTACGAATCTGATGAACCTGAATCTGCAGAAAGACCGGATGATGATAGTGAAGCAACGAATGATCAGTTTGAAATTGATGGTAAATCGGAAGGCCAAATTGCTTTAATTGGTCAACGGATTCAAGCGTTAATCGTAGATGAAACAGAGATTTTTGACCGTGATAAATCAGAAAAACGTCCCGTTGAATACCGAGATATTGCATTACTAGTCCCAACTCGTAAAAATAATTTGGTGATTATTGACCAATTTAAAAAAATGGGTATTCCAGTCGTTGTGAATGATGCGGAGAGCTATTTCCAAACAACTGAAATCAGAATTATGATGTCATTATTACGAATTATTGATAATCCCTATCAAGATATTCCATTGGTAAGTGTCCTACGGTCGCCAATTGTTGGATTAGATGAAAATCAACTGGCCTATTTACGGATTGGCAACCGAACAGATGATTACTATCAAGCGGTGTTAACTTTTTATCAAAATTTTGATACGTTTAAAGCAGGTAGCTTCGCAAAAACACTGTATAATAAAATTGAACGTTTCTTAACACAACTTTCGGGCTTTCGTGAAATCGCGCATGAAAATCAAATTGCGACCTTAATTTGGCAGATTTATCAGGATACTGGATTTCTTGATTATGTCGGGGGGATGCCAGCTGGAAGTCAGCGCCAAGCCAATTTACATGCGTTGTATAACCGAGCTCACGCTTACGAAAATAGTAGTTTTAAAGGTTTATTCCAGTTTGTGCGCTTCATTGAAAAAATGCAGGAACGCGATAAGGATTTAGCAGAAGCACCTGTACAAAATGTCGCAAATGCAGTGTCAGTCATGACAATTCATGGTAGTAAGGGACTTGAATTTCCAATGGTCTTCTTGGTTGACGCGACACACCAGTTTAATCAAATGGCGATGCGAAAACCTTATTTAATTGATGATCAGGCTGGATTAGGAATAACCTATTTAAATCCTGAAAATCGGACGATGGAAGATACGCTACAAAAAACAATTGTAAAATCAGCTGCTATTGCAAAATCAGAAGCGGAAGAAATGCGATTACTGTACGTAGCCTTAACGCGTGCGGAACAACGATTATTTATTGTGGGGGCTTACACAAATAAAAAAACGGCAATTAATCATTGGCAAAAGGCATTTCAAAGCCAACAATTAGTTTTAAATGCAACAGCTCGAAGTGGTATTAAAAATTTCATGGATTGGATTGGTATGGCGCTAGTTCGTCATCCTACTTTTGATATGTCACTATTATTGGATCCAGCAACATCATCACTACTATTAAGTGATGATGAAACGCAATTTAGCGTTAAATTTTATCAAAAAACCGACCTGAACCAGATGAGTAAAGTGAGTGAAGAAGTTTCTCAGACGGATTGGTTAGAAACAATCACGGGTGAGATGCCTGAGACGTTTGAGGATATTGATGTTAATCAAATTGATCAAGTCTTAAATTTTCAGTATCCATTCGATAATTTAACTAAAACAACTGCTTACCAAGCTGTATCGGAAGTAAAACGTCTATTCGATGATCCAGCTAATCGCGAAATGAATCAGTTGAGTATTGAAGGACAAGGCAACCGATACGTTACGAGTGAACTTGCTGTACCGAAATTTATGCAGGGAGTTGCAGCACCAATGGGAAGTGATATTGGGAGTGCAACTCATCTCATTTTACAAGAATTAGATTTAACTAGTGAGATAACTTTAGCGATAATCCAAGCTAAAATTGAGCAATTAGTGACGGCAAAAGTAGTCACTAAAGAAGTTGCTACGTTAATTAATGGACAACACATTGCCAATTTCTTTCAAACGGATTTAGGCAAAGAAATTCTAACTATAGGTAACGATGTACAACGTGAAGCGCCATTCTCAATGTTACTACCTGCCAATGAGCTATTTCAAAAGGTTGAGTCAAATAAGGAAAAAGTTTTGATCCATGGAATTATCGATGGTTATTTTGTAAAAGATAATACGTTGGTGGTATTTGATTATAAGACTGATAAAGTTTCTAAAGACAATACAATAGAAGAAATAGAAAAATTGACAGCACGTTATCGTGGCCAATTGAACTTATATGGCGAAGCACTAGAGAATATGACTGGGTTGAAAGTTGCGCATAAATATCTGTATTTGCTGTCTATTAATCAAGTTGTTGAAGTTTAATAATTCGAAGATCTCATTTCAATGAGGTCTTTTTTTAATCAATGAAAAGAATAAGAAAATATTTTAAGCAATTTCAATACCACTTTGTGTTAAAAAAATAAAATAGCATTGTATATAACAAAACTTTTTTTATAAATTGGTATAGATAAGATTTTGTTGAATGAAACAAGCTATGGAAACGTAAAAAAACCCATCATATAGGTTGATAACTAATATCTATACGATTAAATGGTATAATTGTAAGCGAATACAAATTAATATTTTTAATAGTAATTCGTAATCGTTGTGCTATACTTAACAACATAGACGTTATGGAAACGATATTATTTTTAAGTGTTTCGTAACATTTTAAAATTAAATCAGATTACCTAGGAACAAAAGCAAAATGCTTAAGTTGTTTTTGAAATAATTTTTGCGTGTTTTTATATTATAAATGTAAGCGTTTTTCCGGAGTTCTTACAGTAATCTGATAAAAATTTAGGAGGTTTTAAAATGGTTGGAATTGTAATTGCAAGTCACGGTAAATTTTCCGAAGGCATCATGCAATCCGGTTCAATGATTTTTGGTGAACAAGAAAATGTTCAAGCTGTAACTTTCATGCCAAACGAAGGACCAGACGATTTAAAAGCTCATCTTGAAGCAGCAATTGCTACTTTTGATGATCCTGAAGAAGTCTTATTCTTAGTTGATTTATGGGGTGGATCACCATTTAATCAAGCAAACGGTTTGCTTGACGCTCATAAAGATAAATGGGCAATTGTTACAGGTTTAAACTTACCAATGTTAATTGAAGCCTACGCAGCACGCTTGTCAATGGATTCTGCACAAGAAATTGCTGCAAGTATTCTAAGCGAAGCAAAAGGTGGCGTTAAGATTAAGCCAGAAGATTTAGCACCAAAAGAAGCAGCTGTTGTTGCAACAAACAAACCTACTGGTTCAATTCCTGAAGGAACTGTAATCGGTGATGGTAAAATTAAATACGTTTTAACACGTATTGATTCACGTTTATTGCATGGACAAGTTGCTACAGCATGGTCTAAATCAGTTAAGCCTGACCGTATTATCGTTGTTTCTGATAATGTTGCTAAGGATACACTTCGTAAAAACTTAATTGAACAAGCTTCACCACCTGGTATTATTGCACATGTTGTGCCAATTGCTAAGATGATTGAAGTTTCAAAAGACCCTCGTTTTGGTGGAATGAAAGCATTACTTCTTTTTGAAAGTCCACAAGATGTGTTAACAGCAATTGAAGGCGGAATGAAATTTGACGAAGTTAACCTTGGTTCAATGGCTCATTCAGTTGGTAAAGTAGTTGTTAACAACGTATTATCAATGGGACAAGACGATGTTGATACTTTTGAAAAACTAGAAGATAAGGGCGTTAAATTTGATGTCCGTAAAGTACCTAACGATTCAAAAGAGAATATGGCTAACATTCTCAAAAAAGCTAAAGGTGAATTAGCAAAAGCTTAAACAACACAATAAAAGAAAATTAATTTAGGAGGCTTATTATGTCAGCTATATCAATGATTTTAGTAGTAATTATTGCCTTTCTAGCTGGTATGGGTGGAATTTTAGATGAATTCCAATTCCATCAACCACTAGTGGCATGTACATTAATCGGGTTAGTAACCGGTAATTTAACCGCCGGAATTGTTTTAGGTGGTACACTTCAAATGATCGCACTTGGTTGGGCTAATGTCGGGGCAGCTATTGCACCCGATGCTGCACTTGCTTCAGTTGCATCAGCAATTATTTTAGTATTAGGTGGACAAGGGATTAAAGGTGTTGGATCAGCTATCGCTATCGCCGTTCCCCTTGCCGTTGCCGGATTATTCTTAACAATGGTTGTTCGTACACTTGCTGTTCCTATTGTTCATGCAATGGATGCAGCAGCAGAACAAGGTAATATCCGTAAGCTAGAAATATGGCATGTTCTTGCTATTGGTATGCAAGGTATCCGTATTGCTATTCCAGCCGGAGCATTGCTCTTTATTCCAGCTGAAACAGTTAAAGGTTTCCTTGAATCAATGCCCGCATGGTTAACAGATGGTATGGCTATTGGTGGTGGTATGGTTGTTGCCGTTGGTTATGCACTTGTTATTAACATGATGGCTACAAAAGAAGTATGGCCATTCTTTATTCTTGGTTTCGTAGTCGCAGCTATTACTCAATTAACATTGATCGCTATTGGTGCTATCGGTGTTGCTCTTGCTCTTATTTACTTGAACCTTTCAAAAATGGGTGGTTCATCAAATGGTGGCGGTGGCAATAATACCGGTGATCCACTTGGCGAAATTCTAAACGATTATTAAACTGGAAGAAGGAGGAATATATTATGGCAGATAAAATTGAATTAACTAAAAAAGATCGATTGGCTGTAGCATGGCGTTCAACGTTTATTCAAGGTTCATGGAACTACGAACGTATGCAAAATGGTGGTTGGACATTCTCAATGATTCCAGCAATTAAAAAATTATACAAAACTAAAGAAGAACGTACGTCAGCAATGAAACGACACATGGAATTCTTTAACACTCATCCTTATCTTGCTTCACCAATCCTTGGTGTTACATTAGCACTTGAAGAAGAACGTGCTAATGGTGCCCCTATTGATGATGTTGCAATTCAAGGTGTTAAAGTTGGTATGATGGGTCCTTTGGCTGGTGTCGGTGATCCCGTATTCTGGTTTACTGTTCGTCCAATGTTAGGTGCTTTAGGTGCTTCATTGGCTATGGGTGGTAACATTATGGGACCAATCATTTTCTTCGTAGCTTGGAATATCATCCGTATGGGATTCATGTGGTATACACAAGAATTCGGTTATAGAGCTGGTTCTAAGATTTCTGAAGATATGTCAGGTGGCTTATTACAAGATGTTACTAAAGGTGCTTCGGTACTGGGAATGTTCGTTTTAGCCGCATTAGTAGAACGTTGGGTTTCAATCAAATTTACGCCAGTTATTTCAACAGTTAAGTTGGATAAAGGTGCTTATATTGATTTTGATAAACTCCAAGGTGGAAAAGGCATGCAAACAGCTATGCAACAAGCTAGCGACGGTTTAGCTCTTTCACCAAATAAAGTAACAACATTACAAAATAACTTGGATCAATTAATTCCAGGTTTAGCAGCATTATTATTAACATTCTTCTGTATGTGGTTACTTAAGAAAAAAGTTTCACCAATTCTTATCATTCTAGGTTTATTCATAGTTGGTATCGGTGGACACGTACTTGGAATTTTATAAAATTTCAAAAAAACTCAGGAATTTTCCTGGGTTTTTTTATATGGTTCAATGCAATTAATTAAGGTATAATAAGATAACGTCAAAAAACATTGGAGTCGAAATACTATGGTCCAGTCAATTAATACAAAGGTAGACTTAACAATCGATGCAACTGCTTTCACAGGTTTAACTGATTATGGTAAAATCATGATTGGCGATAAAGGGTTTGAATTTTATAATGACCGTGATGCACGCAAGTTTATCCAAATTCCATGGGATGAAGTTGATCAAGTTATCGCGTCTGTGATGTTTAAAGGACGATGGATTCCGAGATATGCAATTAAAACGAAGAAGAATGGGACATTTACTTTTGCGTCTAAAAAACCAAAAATGGTGTTACGTGCAATGCGTAACTATGTTGATCCAGCTCATATGGTTCAATCACTTGGAATGGGCGATGTTTTAAAACGATCAGTTAAATCAATTTTTAATAAAAAAAGTAAAAATAAGTAATCAAAAAAACATTCTCATTGAGAATGTTTTTTTAGTAGATTAAAATATTTAAACGAAATTCTTCAAAACCATTATCAATTTGAAGTTCGTCGTCTTCGAACGTTAATTTCTTATAAGGACCGCCTGTCAAATAAGTGGCAATTTTATAATGTGGTAGGCCTGCCATAATATTATGGACCTGTAATGTATCCTCTTTTGGTAGGTAGCCGAGTTTTCGCATCACAGCTTGATCATCTTCAAAATAAAGTGCAATACGACTATTTTCATTGAATGATACAACATCTTCCTTTAAAGATAATTTATCAAATGACAAATCGACGGGATATTTCCAAACTTCAAGTTCTTCGTAATCAATAAGAAGGAGTAACTGAATGTTAGATTCTAAATCCTCATCGCGCCACCCTTTATTAATATTTTCATTTTTAGTTATTGTTTGTAAGACAACCTTAAAGTTTTGATTATAAAGTGATAAGTCATCAATTTCGGCATCAAGGTACCAAGGATGATTATTTTTAATTTCAAAATAGGGACTAATTGGGTATTTTTTTGAGTCAGACATTTGATTCACCTCTTTCGAACAATTGCTTTAAGTATATCCTATAATGGGTTGAAATGCAGGTCCTTTCGATTTCTAGTAGTCAGTCTTTATCTATGGTAAGATTGTGTCCCATTTAAGATAAGGCAATCATGTTCCTTAACGAAATTAATAAACCCGACTGATAATCGTTCCCAATTAGCTTATACTTAAATGATTGGAAATGGAGTGAATCATTTGATGAATAGTCGTGCATTAAAAGTAGGAATGGCTTTATCAACGAAATTAAATATTTTAAGAGCAGGGGTATTAGGTGCTAATGATGGCATCATCTCAGTTGCAGGCGTTATTCTGGGGATGGCCGGTGCTAGTCAAGGTAAGTACTATCTTGTCTTAGCTGGACTTGCTGGTATGTTTGCGGGAGCGTTCTCAATGGCTGGTGGTGAATACGTCTCAGTTTCTGCACAAAGGGATACACAAAAATCGATTATCCATTCAGCTGCAAAAAAGTTAAAAGAAAATCGTGAATTTGAAATTGAACGATTAATTAATATCTACCAAGCAAAGGGATTCTCGCGGATGGTCGCAACGGATGTGGTCAATGAACTAATGTCTCAAAATGAACTAGAAAATTACTGTAAAGAAGTTAACAATATTGATGTCGGTGAGTACTTAAATCCGTGGCACGCAGCGATGTCCTCAATGACATCCTTTGTAGTTGGCTCGCTAGTTCCATTATTATTAATAGCGATACTCCCAACTGAGTTTATGATTCCACTGACGGTTATTGGCGTTGCTTTAGCTTTACTTTTAACAGGGGCAGTAAGCGGGATATTAGGGCGTAATAATATTAGACATGCCATGGTAAGAAATGTTTTTGTTGGATTAGTAACAATGGCTGTAACTTATTATATTGGCGGTTTATTTGGTTAAAAACCTACCCTTTTTTTAAAAAAGAGGTATGCTTATCTAAAGGAGGTGTTGTTGATGTTTCCGGAAAGATTAAAAGCATTGCGCAGAGGTAGTGGATTAACGCTAACTCAATTAGCTGTTGGATTAAATCAGTCTCAAAAATCGAATCATAACTTGAATTCTGGCCCGCAGATTGGTAGTTGGGAGCGTGGTATTAATACACCCTCATATCTTGAAGTCAGAAAGTTGGCCGAATTCTTTCATGTTTCAATTGATTTTTTAGTTGGTCAAACTAACGATGAATTGATTGATCTTGAAGATTTATTCGCACGGACGGCAACACTTTTATACCGCGATAAAATTTTATCAGGTAGTGATCGTTATGAAGTTATTCAAATGATTCAAGGATATTTAATGGGTAAATACCAGCCATATAATCTGGAAGAAAATGATGATTTAGCGTTACCACTTGAAGATGAAAACAACTAAATAAAAGCGCTATTTTAGAATTTGTTTTTACAATTAGACGTGATATAATTTAGGTGGCTTTTCAAATCAAATGAAGTTGATGAGTGTCTTCGGAAACGATATCAACTGGGACGATTTGAGAGTCATAAATAAAACGTGTCACATAGACACAAGGAGGATTTTATTCATGGAACAAGGTACAGTAAAATGGTTTAACGCAGATAAAGGTTTTGGTTTCATTACTCGCGAAGATGGTAGTGATGTATTCGTACATTTCTCAGCTATTCAAGGTGACGGTTTTAAAACATTAGACGAAGGTCAAAAAGTAACTTTTGACGTTGAAGATAGTGACCGTGGACCACAAGCAGTAAACGTAAACAAAGACTAATTTAAAATCTAAACAACTTGCCATTTAGGTGAGTTGTTTTTTTATGCAAAAAAGTAGGCCGTCAATCCCCGATTGACGGCCTACTTTTAACTATTCACGAGTTGTATTAATTTTTGTATCGGCTGTTAAAGTATTTCCAGTTTTAGCTGGAACCAAGCCAAGTGTGGAACGTAATTTATCAGTGATACGTTGTTTTTCAGTTTCGCTGGCAATTTCAAAAGCTTCTCCATTGACCATTGTTCCTGTACCTTGTAGATAATCTGAATGTGAATGATGTGTTGCCTTACGATAATTGGTACCTAAGACGGTAAGATCATTGAATGTTAAATCAGTTTTCATTTGAGATGACATTGTATTTAAAAATTTATCGTCTAATAAATTTTGAAGTTGTGTACTTTTTAAAGCCACTGCCATAATAATCTGACGTTGGCGTTTTTGTCGACCGTAATCGCCAAGAGGATCATCATATCTCATGCGGGCATACGAAAGGGCTTGTTTACCGTTGACATGAGTTTTAACGCCTTTTTTGAAGCTGGCACCATTATAAGAAAAAGATAGTGGTGGATTAACGTCAACACCGTCAACAGCATCAACTAGTGATTCTAAACCGCCCATGTTGATTGTTGCGTAGAAATCAATGGGTACATTGAAATATTTTTCAACAGTTTTAACGGCAGTTGCAGCACCACCATAAGCATAGGCAGCGTTTATCTTACTTGGAAAATCTGATTCATGGTCTGAAACCGCAACTTCAGTATCACGCGGTAAACTGATTAAGGTCATTGATTCTGTTTTAGG
This sequence comes from Dellaglioa sp. CoH-57-MRSF-18, assembly GCF_056781995.1. The sequence continues at coordinate 10,476 of NZ_JBXAXX010000005.1, read as the reverse complement.
GTTAAGTGTGGCAACGATTAAAGTATCCGTTCGGCCACCAGTTTTAGCACGACCCAAGGCACCATCATCAGAACCTAAAAGTAAAATCGAAATAGGATGGTCCTTTTCCAAAACCGCTGCGACATTTCTAGTTTTAGCAATTTTAGTAGAAGTATAGATTTTATCAGCTGCATTTTTAGCGTTTGAGTATTTATGGTAGGCATAAACGCCACCGCAGATAGCAGCGATTATTATAATGATTAACCAAATTAAGCGACGACGTTTCTTGTTTTGCTTTTTATTTTTTCTTTCGCGTTTTGGTAAAGGCAGGTGATTAGTTGTTTCTTGGTGTAGTAGTTGTTCTTTATGATAGTTTTCTCGACGACTTGACATTGAAATGTTCCCCTTTATTAATTAATGTTCGCCAATAAAAAAGCCAGCAATTAAAATGACTAAAACGATGACGGTAATTTTAACGTACAGATAATCTTTTTCTTTGTAGAAAGCATAAATTGAAATAACGACACGAAGAATTGGTGTTAGTATTAAGCAAAATAGCCCAAGCATCATAATTGCGTAAGGTTTAAGTGCGACAATTCCAGAAATGATAGCAGAAAATGAAGTTGGAAATGTATTACCTTGATAGCCTGTTGAACCTGTAACTAAGGATAGGATAAGACCAATAATCATAATTATCGCAGAAATGAAAACGCCAATTCTTAGTATTTGACCAATCATTAATTCAATTTTTGCCATTTCGGCTGATGTGTTATTTTTTTCATTCATCATTAGATAGATACCCCGAATCCTTTTAGAATCATCTGAATGCTGACATACAATAGTACAGGTACAAAAATGAGGCGAATTATTTTTGCGGGTAGGTATTGCATTGCACGCGAACCAATTGATGAACCAACTAAAATTCCTAGCGCTAATGGAACCGCAATATCAGGTCTAATTGAACCATTGAAAAAGTAGACGGTCGCACTTGCGGCAGCGGTGACACCCATCATTAAGTTACTTGTTGAACTTGATGGTTTCAACGGCATTTTCATTGCAGTATCCATTGCCATAACTTTGAAAATACCAGATCCGATTCCTAGTAGTCCACTAGCAACTCCAGCACCAAGCATAATCGCCATCCCACCTGGAACATTTTCGACTTGATAATCAACTTGTTTTTTTAGTTGTTTATCATAGTACGAACTATTCAGTTTAAATTTGGTAGATAAATAATCAGGTTCAGCTGATTTTAAAACTTCTTCACCTACAAAAATTTTTTTAAGCATGTTGTAGACAGAAAGTAGCAAAAAAGCACCGAATAAAATGAAGAGAAAGGATGTATTAAAGACTCCTGTTAAGAGTGCTCCACAAATCGCACCAATTGTCGTTGCGATTTCTAAAAACATGGCGACCCTCAAATTTAAAACGTCATCTTTTAGAAATGCAATTGTAGCACCAGAACTCGTTGCGATAACGGCAATGATACTAGCACCAATAGCGTATTTAATATCTAATCCCATCATTAAAGTTAAGACCGGGGTGACAATGATGCCGCCACCTAATCCTAAGATAGATCCTAGAGCACCTGCCACAAGACCAGCGGCAAGCATAAGTAGTAGCGTATTCATTATTTATTTTCAACTCTTTTCTAAATTTATAAAGATATCCTATTTTACCATAAACTTACATAAAATTGAGCATTTGCTTGATTTCTGTATGAATTCTTAAAGATTTTGGTAACTAACTTTAAACAAATTAAAAAATATGATAAATTATGTGGATAAAATAGACTGTAATTAAGAGGTTAGAGTAATGATTAATAAGAATAAACTTTATGGAGTAGTCATAATAGGCAGTGGACTATTCGCAATATTGACGTTATTAATAGTAACAAAAAATAATTTTATTCATGGTATAGATAATAATATCATTGCAGTTGTTAGGTTTCATCCTACAGCGCAACTAGACCAAGTGATGCAGATAATCAGTTGGCTAAGTAGTCCGATGATGATAGGGTTGTATTCAGTCATTTTGATGATTATTTTATATAAATTACGACGAGGTGTACTCGCTATTTGGACAGGGATGACCATAATGACTGGAGCACTGTTAATTAAGCTCATTAAAAGTAGCGTCCAGAGACCTCGACCAGTGGGGCATGGATCAATTACTGGATTCAGTTTCCCCAGTGGACATACGTTCGGGGTGGCATTATTTTGTCTAACGATAATGAGTATTATGCTGGTAGAATTTAAGTATAGTAAACAATTTTTGATTAACTGCTTATTAGCGATATGGATCATGATGATTATGATTTCAAGAGTATATCTACAAGCTCACTTTCCGACGGATACGGTAGGCGCTGTTCTTTTAACAGTCACTTGGATAGCCATTGCACGCGTTATATATCTAAAAATTCTGAATAAATTTAAAATTGAGGGCTAAAAAATGAATCAATATGAAACGAAACGGCTTGTGGTACGTCCGTTATGCTCATCAGACATAAATGACATATATGAATATGCTTGTGATGAAACGGTTGGTCAAATGGCTGGCTTTTTACCCGTGAATTCATTGGCTGAAGCTAGTTTGTTCGTTGCGACGCTACAAAAACAAAGTATATTTGCGATTGAGTGTAAAGGAAATCAAAAAGTAGTCGGTAATATCGGTTTATATGAAGTAGTTGATGAGAATCAAGAACCTAGTTTGGTAGTTAAAGAGGTTGGCTATGCACTAAATCCTATTTTTAAGAATCAAGGGATAATGACTGAAGCAGTTCAAGGACTTTTAACAATGGCTCAGGCGTTAGATTTAGAACGTGTAATTGGCGTGACAACTATTGAAAATAAAGCATCTATCAAAGTGTTAAAAAAATCCAATTTTAAATTTGTTGAAAAAAGAGCGGTTTCATCCCTTTTTCAACCTGCTGCTCTAATTAATGAAATTGTTTATGCGGTTGATTTAAAATAATCAATACCAATTGTCAACGACATATGTTATCCTTTATTCGTATATATAGAACTATTTGAAAATTAATCAACCGGGGGTAGCTGACTATGCAATTAACAAAAGGATTTGAACAAGCAGCGTGTATTATTTCTTTATTGGCAACGCAGGATAAGGGTGTGCCAATTTCATCGCAAGTAATCAACGCTCGTCTTGGTGGTTCACAAACTTATCTTCGTAAAATTATGCGTAAGTTAGTCGTTGCGGGACTTGTGAAATCTGTTTCAGGTAATAATGGCGGTTTTACGTTAGCAAGGGATGCTAAGGATATCAATTTATTAGAAATTGTGGAGGCTTCGGAAGGAAAGATTGAAACCTATCCAAACTTCGGTTTCTTTGATCGTGTATTTCGTGAATTTAAACAAGATACAGAAAAAGCAACCGTCGTCGTTAATAGTGTTTTTGCTGAAGCGGATAAACGTTGGGCTAATTATTTAGAGTCACAAACGGTTTATCAACTAATTGCAGCAACGTTTGACGAAACTGAAATTCCTTTAATTAATTGGAATGAAGAAGATATCAGTGGTCAACGTAAATTAATCATTCAAAAAATTGTCGAAAATGTAACCGGAAATCATAAATAACGAAACCATTATTAACCATAACTGGGTTAATAATGGTTTTTTATTTAGGCTTACATTTGGTAAGTTTAAACCATAGTCATTTATTTGTGAAAATGCTATCATGGATACTACTAAAACAAATTCGGAGGAAATCTAATGACAGATAATAAATATTACGGCGCAGATGCCATTGTTGATAGTTTAATAAATCATGATGTGAAATATGTATTTGGTATTCCTGGTGCAAAAATTGATCGTGTTTTTGAAAAATTGGAACATCCGACGAATTCTAAATCGCCAGAATTAATTATTACGCGCCATGAACAAAATGCAGCATTTATGGCTGCTGGGATTGGTCGTATTACAGGTAAACCGGGGGTTGTTTTAACGACTTCCGGACCTGGTGCAAGTAATTTGGCAACAGGCGTTGTGACGGCTACGGCAGAAGGTGATCCTGTTCTTGCTATTTCTGGTCAAGTGAAACGTTCAGATTTAACGAGACTAACGCATCAAAGTATGAATAACACGGCATTATTTGAACCAATCACTAAATATAGTGCAGAGGTTCAAGAACCTGAGAATATTTCAGAAGTGATTGCTAATGCTTACCAAGAAGCTGAGGCTGCAAAGCAAGGGGCAAGTTTCGTTAGTATTCCCCAAGATGTAACAGATTCAGAAGTGAAAACAAAAGTTATCCAGCCTTTAATGGCACCTAAATTAGGTCCCGCTAGCCCGGTAGAAAGTACACTTTTAGCACAAGAAATTAAAGCAGCAAAATTACCTGTTTTACTTGTGGGAATGCGGGCATCTTCACCAGAAGTAACAAAAGCTATTCGTAATTTAGTTGAAGCAACGAATCTACCTGTTGTGGAAACATTTCAAGCCGCTGGTGTGATATCGCGTGAATTAGTCGGTGATTTCTTTGGTCGTGTGGGCTTATTCAGAAATCAACCAGGGGATCAATTACTTAAAAAGAGCGATTTAGTTATTACAATTGGCTATGATCCTATTGAATATGAACCACGTAACTGGAATGCAGAAGGAACAGCTAATATTGTTGTTGTTGACGATATGCGTTCAGAGATTGATCATAATTTCCAACCAAAGAAAGAGTTAGTGGGCGACATCGCGCAAACACTTGAATTTTTATTACCCTATATGAAAGGCTATCAAATGGCATCTGAATCTCGTGAGTATTTAGATGGCTTACAAGAAAAATTACAGGCTAGGGATGAAGCGCCAGTTGTGACAAGTGACACATTAACCAGTCATCCATTAAGCATTATCCAAGAATTACAAAAACGTGTTTCAGATGAAATGACGGTAGCAGTTGATGTCGGTAGTTTCTACATTTGGATCGCGCGACATTTTAGAAGTTATGAACCACGTCATTTATTATTTAGTAATGGGATGCAAACATTAGGAGTTGCGTTACCTTGGGCAATTTCAGCGGCCTTAGTTCGACCTAATACACAAATCGTCTCAATTTCTGGAGATGGTGGATTCTTGTTTTCAGCCCAAGATTTGGAAACAGCGGTTCGTTTGAATCTGAATATTGTTCATATTATTTGGAATGATGGACACTACGATATGGTTAAATTCCAAGAAGAAATGAAATATGGTCAATCTGCCGGTGTGAATTTTGGCGCAGTGGATTTTGTGAAATATGCGGAAAGTTTTGGTGCAAAAGGCTTACGCGTTGAAAAAGCACAAGATTTAGCTAAAACATTAGATGAAGCATTTGCAACTAATGGTCCTGTTATTGTTGATATACCAGTTGATTATAAAGATAATCAAGAATTAGGACAATCAATTTTAATGGATCAATTATATTAAAATAATTTTCAAGAGAGGTCAACGACATGCAAGATATAAAAAAGGTTTATCAACATGGTACCTTAGCAACATTAATTGAAGGCTTGTACGAAGGCACATTGAGTGTTGGAGAATTATTGAAACATGGTGATTACGGAATTGGAACTGTTGGTGATTTAGATGGCGAAATGATTGTGATTGACGGAAAGGCTTTCCAGATTACTGCAAAAGGTCAAATTAATCAAGTTAGCGATGACGTTCTTGTTCCATTTGCGACAGTCCATTTTAATCAAGCAGACGCATCTATTCAATTTGAAAATGTGGCAGGAAATGTTTTAGAAGAGCAATTACTTGAATTATATCCTTACCAAAATTTATTTTTTAGTGTTCTTATTAAAGGAACATTTAGTAAAATGAGTACACGATCTGTTGCTAAACAAAGTAAACCGTATCCAGAATTAACTGCGGTAACTGCCAAACAATCGGAATTTGAAGAAGAAGATATTGATGGAACAGCTATTGGCTATTTCACACCTGAGTTATTTCAAGGAATTGGTGCAGCGGGATTCCATATTCATTTTTTATCTGATGAAAATAAAATGGGTGGACATATTTTAGATTATCATTTAAAAAATGGGGTTGTGAGTTTACAGCCATTTAGTTCGATTGAACAACACTTTCCAATCGAAAATGAAGCTTTTTTAAAAAATGAAACAGATATTGAAAAGTTGCATGATGAAATTAATATAGCTGAAAATTAGGATACAGCTTGCAAAATATCAGTGAATTGATTATAGTAAGAATTATCGAAAGAAGAGGATGCAGTTTTCATAAGTATGTTTAATGAAGCAATTAAGTGCTGAAGAAGTTAAACTGAAAGGGTGAACTGCCGAAGTGGATGCTAACTTAGATTTAGTGACTGCTGGGGTCTGATTTAATAAGTCAGAAACTGTCGTGATTATATAGTAATCACGGGGCGCTTATAACGATTTGACTGAGTCTATTAATCTGAGTCTTTTTGTATAACGCGTAATAGTGTTGTACAAAAGGTCTCTTTTTCTTTTCTCAATTTTAAAAATCACGAGTGCTCCTCTATATATAGGGGGGATTTCATATGGCAGAACAAGAAGGTATGCACCGAGAGTTAAAAACAAGACACTTATCAATGATTGCCTTGGGTGGAAGTATTGGAACAGGCTTATTCGTTGCGAGTGGGTCAGCAATTTCGAAGGCAGGGCCAGGTGGTGCGTTACTAGCTTACATTGGCATTGGAATTATGGTTTACTTTTTAATGACTAGTTTAGGTGAAATGGCAACGTATTTACCAGTTTCAGGGTCGTTTGCGGTTTATTCAACGCGATTTGTTGATCCTGCGATGGGTTTTGCAATGGGTTGGAATTACTGGTTTAACTGGGCAATTACATTGGCTGTTGATATTAGTACAGCTGCCTTGGTTATGCAATTTTGGTTGCCAGATGTACCAGGATGGATTTTTAGTACAATCTCGTTAGTTATTATTTTTTCAATTAATGCGTTGTCAGTTAAATCATTTGGTGAAACAGAATATTGGTTATCAATTATTAAAGTGGTGACTGTCATTGTCTTCTTAATCGTTGGTGTATTGACTATATTTGGTATTCTAGGTGGCCATGCAACGGGACTTGAAAACTTTACAATGAAGAAAGCTCCATTTGTTGGTGGTGTTCCAATGATTCTAAGTGTATTCGTCGTCGCTGGTTTCTCTTTCCAAGGAACTGAATTAATCGGTATTACGGCGGGAGAATCAGAAACGCCTGAAAAGAGTATTCCAAAAGCAATTAAACAAGTGTTTTGGCGGATTCTACTATTCTATATTTTCGCTATTTTTATCATTGCAGCAATTATTCCGTATACAAGTCCAGATTTACTCGGCTCAAGCGCATCAGATATTTCAATTAGTCCATTTACATTGGTCTTTCAAAGAGCTGGGTTAGCCTCTGCAGCAAGTGTTATGAATGCAGTTATCTTAACATCTGTACTTTCAGCTGCAAATTCAGGAATGTATGCATCAACTCGAATGCTTCATTCACTTGCGGAACAGGGTTACGCTCCTAAAAAGTTTAAACAAACGAATAGTCGTGGTATTCCAATGGCAGCACTAGTGGGAACAACATTTATCGGATTACTCACATTTTTAGCAAGTGTTTTTGGAGCAAAAGTGTATGTCTTTTTACTGAGTGCTAGTGGGTTAACTGGATTCATCGCTTGGCTAGGAATTGCAATCTCACATTACAGATTTAGAAAAGCGTTCAAAGCGCAAGGACATGAAGTGTCAGAATTAAAGTACTCTGCAAAATGGTTCCCAGTGGGCCCTATTTTAGCGCTTGTTCTTTGTATTTTAGTTATTCTTGGACAAGATATTCAATCATTTAAAAATTTTGATTGGGAAGCAATCTCGGTTAGTTATATGAGCATTCCGTTATTTGTTATCTTGTACACATATTATAAAATACGCTATAAAACAAAATTAATTCCATTAAAAGATGTAGATTTATCAAAGAAATGAGGCACATTTTGACTAGAAGAAAATGGATGATGATGGTAGTAATGATGTGTGCACTATTAATAGGTGCATGCGGTAAGAAAGCGAATACGACACCTAGCCATAAAACGGTAAAAGTCACACAAAAAAGTGAGCTACCTAAAGGTGTAAAGGCAAATGATTGGAATTTAATATTAGTTAATTCAGAGCATAAACTCAAGCAAGAACTGGATTTTAAACAGAAAATAGATGGAAATGTTATTGTAAATTCAAAAATTGAGAGTGCTTTGAATGATTTTGTATCAGCAGCAAATAAGGCCGGGTATAAGGCGTCACTGGTATCTGGTTATCGATCAATTAGCTACCAAAAAGAGGTCTATGCAGACTCAATTAAAAGCTATGAAAATTCGGGAAAGTCAGTTGCTCAGGCTAAACAATTAACAAAAGAGTATGTGGCAGAACCAGGATCAAGCGAACATCACACCGGACTAGCAGTCGATATGATGTCATCAAATTGGTATGCCAAACATAATGATTTAGATAATAGTAGTGAAACAGATAAGGGTCAAAAATGGTTAATCAACCATGCGGTAAATTATGGATTTATATTGAGATTCCCGAAAGATAAAGAAAAATCGACTAAAATTGATTATGAAACATGGCATTTCCGCTATGTTGGTAAAAGTAACGCGAAATATATAGTTAAGCATCATCTTTCGTTAGAAGAGTATATCGATTTGCTTAATAAAGCGGGTAAGAATTAAACTTGCAATTTAATAAAACAACGCTTATTATTAAAGTAATAAATAAACACGGAAAACGTTATAAGTAGGCATTTAAGAGACGTAATGGTGGTGGAAATTACGAAGCTGAAAATCCGGCGTGAATAAGTGGGTGGGTAATGCCACACGGGAGACCGTTATCTATTTGAGTGTGACAAATGATTATTTGTCGAACTTGGGTGGTACCGCGAAAATGAGCCTTTCGTCCCAATTAGTGGATGAGTGGGCTTTTTTTATACAAAAAAAGGAGGAACAGAATATGTTAGATATTAAAATGATTCGTCAAAATGTCGATGAAGTTAAGGAACAATTGGGTAATCGTGGGGTAAAACCAGAGATTATTGATGAAATGGTTGAAAAGGATCGTAAACGTAGGGATATTATTGTTCAAACCGAAACTTTAAAAAAGAAAAGAAACGATGTATCGCAAGCTATTGCACAATTAAAACGAAATAAAGAAAATGCAGATGCTCAAATCGAAGAAATGAAAAAAGTCGGAGATGAAATTAAAGCATTTGATGAAGAATTAAAGGTTTTAGATGCAGACGTAACAGATATGGCATCGCGACTACCAAATATGCCAAATAAAACGATTCCAGTAGGTCCTGATGAAGATTCAAACATTGAATTAAGAAAAGTAGGTACACCAAGAACTTTTGATTTTGAGCCGAAAGCACATTGGGAAATCGGTGAAAATTTAGATATTTTAGATTTTGAACGTGGCGCTAAAGTGTCGGGCAGTCGATTCCTATACTATAAAGGATGGGGAGCTCGTTTAGAACGTGCTTTATACAATTTTATGCTTGATCAACATGCAATTGATGGTTATACAGAGATTATTCCTCCATATATTGTTAATGATGAGTCAATGTACGGAACTGGTCAATTTCCGAAGTTTAAGGAAGACGTTTTTCAAATCGCAAATGAAAATTTAACGTTAATTCCAACAGCAGAAGTACCATTAACTAATTACTACAGGGATGAAGTTATTCCGGAAGAAAAATTACCAGTATATTTCACAGCTCTCTCACCCTCATTCAGATCTGAAGCAGGAAGCGCTGGAAGAGATACACGTGGATTGATTAGATTGCATCAATTTAATAAAGTTGAAATGGTGAAATATACTAAACCAGAAGATTCATATGCAGAACTAGAAAAAATGACAAGTGATGCAGGCAGAATTATGGAAAAACTTGGGTTACCATATCATGTGATAACATTGTCAACGGGAGATATGGGATTCTCAGCAGCAATGACACATGATTTAGAGGTTTGGTTACCTGCACAAAATATGTATCGTGAAATTTCAAGTTGTTCTAATACTGAAGCATTTCAGGCTCGTAGGGCTCATATCCAATATAGGGATGATGATGGAAAATTACAGTTTGTACACACGTTGAATGGTTCAGGATTGGCAGTTGGTCGTACGCTAGCAGCAGTTCTTGAAAATTATCAGAATGAAGACGGGTCGGTAACTATTCCGGAAGTTCTTCAACCATACATGGGTGGATTAGACATTATTAAATAGCTTTTATCAAAAAAGCGACTTAAACTTATCAATTCGATGAGGTTAAGTCGCTTTTTTGATAAAGTAATAATTAATAAATCAAATTTATCTGTAATGAAGTATTGACAGGGTGTATACCAGATGGTATATTAATAAAGCTGATTGATACGGCAAGAAGAAATGAATATTTATTCAAAAAAATTCTTGACAAATCATGACGTGGTTGATATGATATAAAAGTTGTCAAAAGCAACCAAGTAGATCTTTGAAAACTGAACAAATTTTCGACAAATCAAATGT